>NZ_BBWL01000040.1:0-20271 GCF_001463785.1 Aureimonas sp. AU40 | reverse complement strand
TTCATCAACGCAAAACACGAAAGGCAGCCGATATCCGCCGCCGACCCTCAGACAACATGGTTACCGAAGAGGGTTAAGAACTCGTTCCGCTTACGATTCAAAACCAGCCCAGCGGGCTGCATCGGGCGGGACTCGTGTCTTTGCGACGGTATGGGGTGGTTCATGTCGGTACAGACGTTAACCCCGCACGCGAGGCTCGGCACGAGGAAGCAGGGGGTTCGGGGACCGATCCAAGACTGCCGAACAAGAGCTGGAGATCGGCAACTCATGCCTCACGCTGGTCTTTCCGATCGAGACTGGTGTCCCGCCCGCCAACTTCTCTCTTCGAAAGTCGCGATTATCGGTCGATCAAAAGCCGATCTTGACCTCAGCGCCTCGCCCCGCCAAATCCGGGCCGGTTCGACCCGAAACCTGAGGTCCATGCAGGCTGCGCACCTCATGGGCCGAACGCCATCTTCGGACCGCTGGCTCTTGAACGGGCTGCCTATCTGGAACCCTGCTGCCGGCGAAGCCGAGCCGCGCCCCAATGATCGAGGAGATCCCATGGCGCTTCCCGACAATGTCCGTCGTCTGCGCACCACGGATGGCGACACGATCGAGACCGTGTCCCGCTCCACAGGCCTTCCTGCCCCGCTTCTGCAGGCGATCGAGAACGGTCGCGCCGAAATCCCACCCAAGGCCTTGCGGGCGCTAGCGCAGCATTTCCGGGTCAAGCCGAGCGACCTGCTGGACTGAGGACGACACAACGTTTCACGTGAAACACATTTTTCTTACGAAATCGGAAACGCCGAACCAGCCTTCGGGAAAAGCGCTCTCGGAGTTTCAAGCTGACCCGAGCATGGCCAATCCGTCCCAAATGCGACAAAATGCCCTGTACAGCCACGCGTTCGCCCCGCATGTAGTTCTTGGTATCGACCCGCTCGAAAAGCGGAGATCGTAAGTCTTCCCAAGTATGTGCCCCCTCAATGCTGAAACTCATTCGCCCGCAGGACGCCCAACTGGGAATGTTCATCATCGGCTTCGAAGGAAGCTGGGCCGATCATCCGTTCTGGCGGACCCACTTCCTCCTGAACAAGCCCGGCGATCTGGCGCGCCTGCGCGCGAGCGCGGTGTCCGGCGTGCTGATCGACGACGCCAAATCGGGAATGGACGCGAGCGGCGAAGTGGGCAAGCCCGGTGCCGTCCAGCGCCCGACGGACACGGCGGAGCCACGCCCCTCGGCGGGTTTCGATCAGCAGCGGCTGGCCGAGATGACCGTGCGCAACTGCAGGCGGGCAATGGGCCGCCTGTTCGGCAGCGCCCGCATGGGCCGCACGCCGGACCCCCGAATCGCATTGTCGGTGACCCAGGGAATCCTGACGTCTCTCACCGGCAGTTCCACGGCGCTGATCGGGCTGACGCGCATCAAGTCCACCGACTCCTACACCTATCTTCATTCTATCGCCGTCAGCGCGCTGATGCTGCGCTTCGGGCGGTATCTCGAACTGGAGACCGAGGACCTGCAGCTTCTCGGCATGGCGGGCCTGTTGCACGATCTCGGCAAGGTCTCGATCCCCGCCTCCGTGCTGCTGAAGCCCTCTGGCCTGACCGAGCAGGAGCGCGAGCTGATCCAGGCACATCCAGGCGAAGGGCATCGCATCCTGTCCGCCCATCCCGACATGCCTGATATGATCCTGGACATCTGCCGCCATCATCACGAGCGACTGGACGGCACCGGCTATCCCGATCGGATCGCCGGCGAAGAGATCAGCCGGCCGGTGCGCCTGTCCACGATCTGCGACGTCTACGACGCGGTGACTTCGATCCGCCCCTATCGGAAGGCTTGGACGCCGCAGGAAGCGCTGACGCGCATGTTCGAATGGGAGGGCCATCTCGACATGCCGCTGCTGGCCGATTTCGCGCGCTGCCTCGGCTACGAGGAAACGATCCCGCTCGACCTGCGCATCGAAATGCCCGACGCCCAAGCGTCCAAGGCGGTGAACGGCTATTCGGACCCGCGCCCTTAGCAGGCGTCAGACGGTCTGCGCGGCGTGCCGGGCCGGCCGAGCGACCTCGGACTCGTCCGCATCGATCCAGGCGAGAAGCGCGTCCATCGGCATGGGCTTGGCGAAGAGGTAGCCCTGGAAGGCGCGCGCGCCGAGTTCGCGCAGCGTCGCCAGTTGCTCCACCGTCTCCACGCCCTCGACGACGCATTCCAGCGTCATGCTCTGGCACAACATGAGGATCGAGCGCAGCAGATCGTGGCCCGACTGGTCCTGCAGCGCATGCACGAAGCTGCGGTCGATCTTGATCTTATCGATCGGCAGCCGGTGCAGGTAGCTGAGGCTGGAATAGCCGGTCCCGAAATCGTCCAGCGCGATGCCCATGCCGAGCGAGCGCAGGAGCGTGACCGACTGGTCCGCCTGCCGGAAGTCGCGCATCACCGCCGTCTCGGTCAGTTCCAGCATGATGCGGCGGGGATCGACGCCGGACTGGCGCACGATCGAGACGAGGTTCAGGACTGTCGGCGGGTTGGTCACGTCCTGCGCGGAGAGATTGAACGACAGGTTCACGCACTCGGGCAGCTGGCCGAGAGCCGCCACCGCCTTGCGGAACAGGACCAGTGTCAGGTCGTGGATCAGGCCCATCCGCTCGGCCGCGGCGATGAAGAGATCGGGGCGCACCGGCCCGAGGACCGGGCTGTTCCACCGGGCCAGCGCTTCCACGAACTGGACGGCGCCGGTGTCGAAATGCACCACGGGCTGGAAATGCAGCTGCATTTCCGCTTCGAGATCGGCCGTGCTCAGCGCGCGCTCAAGCGCCTCCTCCGAGCGGATTTCCCGCTCGTGGTCGAGCGTATAAAGGCAAACTTGGCCTCGGGAGTTCTTCTTGCTCTGGTAGAGCGCATAATCGGCCCGGTTGAAAAGCTCCTGCGCCGAGCCGCTTGCGTCGGTCGACAGCGCCACCCCGCAGGAGGCCCCCAGCGTCAGCACCAGATCGTCGAGTTCGAAGGGTTGGGCCAGCGCCTCGCACAAGCGGACGCCGACTGCCTCCGCCGAGCGCTTGTCGAGGGGGCCGACGAAAGCGAACTCGTCCCCGCCAAGGCGCGAGACCACGAGGTCGGGCACCTCCCACTGAACCTGGCTCAACCGTTGGGCGACCGCCTCCAGAAGCCGGTCTCCGACTCCATGGCCGTGCGTATCGTTGATCGGCTTGAACCGGTCGAGATCGAGAAGGCCGACCGCGACGAAGCCTTGCGTGTTCTCCGCCCCCTCCAGCATCCGCGCGAGTTCCGCGAAGAAGAGCCGCCGGTTCGACAGGCCCGTCAGATTGTCGGTGTTGGCGAGAATGAGGTTCTCGCGCCCGAGACGCGCCATCTCCTCCTTGGAATTGACGAGTTCGCGGAAGCCCCGAAAATTGTTCATCAAAACGCGGATCATCACCAACATGACGAGCAGGGTGTTGAAGGCGATTCCGGCAAAGACGGTATTCTTCTCGTACAAGCTGTAGGCGATGTAGGGAATCGTGACGACCGCCGTGACGGCCAGGGCCGCCTGCGGCAGATGCATCAGACAGAAGATGCAACCGATCATGGTAACGGCCATGAACACCGCGATATGCGCCCGCTCCTCGCGGACCCCGTAGCTGTAGAGCGCGAGCGCCCACGTGACGAAGGCCAGCGCGAGAATGGCGGCGATCACCGTGATGCGGTTCAGCGCACGCCGTGCGGATGCGGCATCGGGCGGCGTCGGGCGGCGCATCCACAGAAACACCCGGCACGTGCACACGACTACGAGCAGGACGGGCATCAGCGTCGTCAGCCAGAAAGGCGCGGAATCGCTCAGCGAATAGGCCACCGCAAGCGAGTTGACGCTGAGAAGGACATAGAGAAGCGGAACCTGCCTGCTCAACTCGTCAAGTTGCGGCTTCGCGACCAGAAGGTCGGAAACGCCGAACGACATCTCCCGCAGGTGCTTTCGAACCATCTTTCGTCCGCCCGTTCCAAGAGCCGCACTGTCGCCGAGAAACCTAAGAATTTCGTTCGCCGCCAAAATTTAGCCGCGAAAGCTTCGGTTGGCGCGACTGGACCCGGCAGGGGCCAAAACATCGGCTTGCGCGAAACGCGCGGCCGATCCGGCCTTGAAAGATCGCGCTTGCGCGGAAACTTCCCCTCCGGGCCGCGTTTGGCCCACGCGTCAAGAGAACCGACCCGAGGGACGACCCGCCACATGTCGATGCCGATGAACGAGACCATTCAAGCGCTTGTCGAGATGTCGATGCTGCGTCAGGCCAAGGTCGCCGCCGAGAAGTATGGTGGCCAGGGCCGGCTCTGGCAGCGGCCCTATGCCGAAACGCGCCCGCGCGTCGCCTCCGCCGTCGCGCCCGTCTGGTTCACCGCCTATCCCGCCTCCATCGTCACGCGCGACGGACAGTCGGTCCTTTCGACGCTCAGCGACCAGCGCCTCTGGTCGGCGCTGTCCTCCATCGGCGTGCGCGGCATCCACACCGGCCCGATGAAGCGGGCCGGCGGCTACAAGGACGAGCGCTACTCGCCGACGATCGACGGCAATTTCGATCGGATCAGCTTCGACATCGACCCCGCCTACGGCACGAGCGAGGAGTTCGTCGCCGTCAGCCGCATGGCCGCCGCCCACAACGCAGTGGTAATCGACGACGTGGTGCCCGCCCACACCGGCAAGGGCGCGGACTTCCGCCTCGCCGAGATGAAAGTCGGCGACTATCCCGGCCTCTACCACATGGTGGAGATCCAGGAGGAGGACTGGGCGCTGCTACCCGAGGTGCCCGAAGGGCGCGACGCGGTGAACCTACAGCCCGCAGCCGTCGATATCCTGCGCGAGAAGGGCTACATCGTCGGCCAGTTGCAGCGGGTCATCTTCTTCGAGCCGGGCGTCAAGGAAACCGACTGGAGCGCCACACCGCCCATCGTCGGTGTCGACGGCGCGACGCGACGCTGGGTCTATCTCCACTATTTCAAGGAAGGCCAGCCGAGCCTCAACTGGCTCGACCCGTCCTTCGCCGCGCAGCAGATGATCGTCGGCGACGCGCTGCATTCCATCGACCAGATGGGTGCGCGCGGCCTGCGGCTCGACGCCAACGGCTTCCTGGGCGTGGAAAAGCGCACGGACGGGCCGGCCTGGTCGGAAGGCCATCCGCTTTCGGTGGTCGGCAATCAGCTTCTGGCAGGCATGATCCGCAAGGCCGGCGGCTTCTCGTTTCAGGAGTTGAACCTGACGGTGGACGACATCGCCGTCATGTCCAAGGGCGGGGCGGATCTCTCCTACGACTTCATCACCCGGCCCGCCTATCAGCACGCGCTGCTCACCGGCGATACGGAGTTCCTGCGCATGATGCTGCGCATGGTGCACGAGTTCGGCATCGACCCGGCCTCGCTGATCCACGCGCTGCAGAACCATGACGAGCTGACCACCGAGCTCGTCCATTTCTGGACCCTGCACGCCAACGACATCTATACGTTCCAGGGCCAGACCTGGCAGGGCCGCACGCTGCGCACCCATATCCGCGAGACCATGTACGAGAAGCTCAGCGGGCCGGCGGCGCCCTACAATCTGCGCTTCGTCACCAACGGCATTGCCTGCACCACGGCGAGCGTCGTCGCAGCCGCGCTCGGCATCACCGATCTCTCCACGATTGGCGACGAGGAACTGGCGCAGATCCAGAAAGCGCATCTCCTGCTGGCCATGTACAACGCCTATCAGCCCGGCGTCTTCGCGCTGTCGGGCTGGGATCTCGTCGGCGCCCTGCCGCTGGAGCCAGAGCAGGTGGCGGACATGATGCGCGATGGCGACACGCGCTGGATCGAGCGGGGGGCCTACGACCTGATCGACGCCGCGCCCGGCGCCCGCTTCTCCTCCGGCGGCATGCCGCGCGCCCGCTCGCTCTACGGCTCGCTCTGCGACCAGTTGGAGAACCCGGACTCCTTCGCCTCGCGGCTGAAGCGGCTTCTCCAGGTGCGCGACGCCTATGGCATCGCCGCCGCGAAACAGACCGCTATTCCCGACGTCACCAGCCCCGGCCTTCTCGTGATGGTGCACGAGCTGCCCGACGGGCGCGGCACGCAGCTGACGGCGCTGAACTTCAGCCAGAACCCGATCGAGGAGACCATCGAACTGGCCAATGTGCGCCCCGGCCCGGTGGTGGACATGATCGCCGAGACGATCGAGGGCGACCTGGGCGAAGACGGGCGCCTCAAGATCACGCTCGACCCGCTGGAGGGCCTGTCGCTGCGTATCGTCGGCGCGCTGCCGACGCTGTGAGAACATAGCGGAGCCCTCACCCATGCACTCACTGCATGGTTGTTGTGCCTCGCACTGCTCTTGCGCCGACGCGGCGCAAGCGTGACCTTCCGCGCGGCCACCTGGGTTTCCCCTCGGGTGGCCGTTTCGGAACAGTCGGGCCGCGCGGGACGAAAATCGCGCGGCCAGCGCCATCGCGAGGGCGGACCATGCTCTACGGACTCTTCGTCCTTCTTTCCTGCCAGCTTCTGGGCGAGGCGGTTCGCCATGCGACGGGCGGTCCGGTGCCGGGGCCAGTGCTCGGCATCCTGCTCCTGATCGCCTATTTCGCGGTGTCGGAGCGCCTGGGCGGAGAGCGCATGGCAGCCCGCACCCGCTCGGTGGAAGGCGCGGCCGACGGGCTGCTGCTTTATCTCGGCGTCCTGTTCGTGCCGGCGGGCGTCGGTGTCGCCGGCAAGCTCGACCTCATCGCTCACAACGCCACCGGCATTCTCATGACCCTGGTCGGCTCGACCGTGGCCACGATGCTCGCGACGGTCGGCGCCTTCCGCCTCGTGCGCCTCCTGACGGAGCGTGGCCAGTGATACAGGCGCCCGATTCCCTGTTCGAACTCTGGGTCTATCTTTCCGCGAGCCCGCTTCTCTGGCTGACCGTGACGCTCGGCGCCTTTCTGCTGGCCCGGCGGCTGGCGGAGCTGACGGGTTTTCACCCGCTGGTGAACCCGGTGCTTCTGGCCATCGTCTTCGTGGTGGCGATCCTGCAGTTGAGCGCCACGCCCTACGCCACCTATTTCGCCGGGGCGCAGTTCATCCATTTCGCGCTCGGGCCGGCGACGGTCGCGCTCGGTGTGCCGCTTTATCGCAACCGGCGCGTGGTGCGCGAAACGCTCCTGCCGGTGCTCGCGGCGCTGTTTGTCGGGGCGCTGGCGGGCGTGGTGTCGACGGTGGCGATCGCGCTGCTTCTCCACCTTCCCCAGCCGCTCGTGCTGGCGCTGGCGCCCAAGTCGGTCACGGCGGGCATCGCCATGGGCATTTCGCAGGGGCTCGGCGCCGACCCGACGCTGACCGCCGTGTTCGTGATCGCGACCGGCGTGATCGGGGCGATCCTGGTGACGCCGCTGATGAACGCGCTGCGCATTCGCGACTATGCGGCGCGGGGCTTCGCCGCGGGCCTCGCCTCGCACGGCATCGGTACGGCGCGCGCCTTCCAGGTGGACAATGTCGCCGGCGCCTTCGCGGGCCTCGCCATGGCGCTGAACGGCCTCGTCACCGCCATCGTCGCCCCGCTCGTGCTCGGCTGGTTTTTCTGAGAGCCTGTTTGGAAACTCGGGCGGGTCGGTCCGTCGGTGCTTTTCCGCCATCGCCCCAGGGCGAGACATGCCGCGCAAGCGCAGCAGAGGTCTCCCCCGTCCGCATGGACCGTTGCCAATCTTCGCCGATGCGCCCTCGCATCACTCAAGTTTGGCGCCTCGCGACGCCAAAAAATCCCTTGGCGGCCCTCCGCCGCCGAGTTTCCAAACAGCCTCTGAGATGGCAAGCTCCTCGGCGGCGCGGAGACGAACTTGGGTGATGCGAGGGTTGCCGCGGTGAGCATGGGCAACGGCGGGCAGGTGCCGATGGCCTGACCCGCTCGGTTCGTCGAACGATCTCCAAACACACAGCCCGGACATTCGATCGGTGGAGCCGGAGGGGCGGCTCGCGCGTTGAGGGGGCAAGACCGGGTCGCGACGGCCGGAGAGGAGACTTTCCCGCTCTCTCCCATGGTTTGACCCGCGCCCGCCTCAATTCGGTTGGGATCGGGGAGAAGACCGGCTCCGACCTCAGCGAAGGAGATTCGCCCCATGACCGCGCGAACCGTCACCCCCCTTCTCGCCGCTTCCCTGGCGCTCGCCCTTCTGGCCGGGCGGGCCGAGGCGCAGACGGCGCCGCCAGCGCCCCCCAGCGTGCAGACACCGGGAACCGAGGCGCCGATCCCGCAGACGCCCGGCGACGCCGCGCCCCCGGCAGGCAGCGAGACCTGCACCGTCAATCCCGGCGACACGGCGAGCGGCACCACGAGCGACGGCCAGATGCTGACCGACCAGCTCGACGATTGCGAAAGCGTGCTGATTCCCCAGACCGACGGCGATCCCGACATGGATGCGCCCGTGCCCGACGCCGATCCCGGCACGACGCCGGTGATCCCGCCCGGCTCGATCGCGCCGCAGCCGCCCCAGGCCAACTGAGTTTGGCGCCAGACCGTTCGGGCGGCGGACGGGCGAAGGCTTTCGCCCGTTCAGGAGGAACGGCATTCCGTCGGGCACGGGGTCGCTTGATATAAGATCGCGCCGTGTTTGCGTGGTCTTGAGTCAAAAGGACGCGGCGAGAGGCCCGCCTGGAACGGCGGCGCCGCTTCCTCGCTTGCTCATCTCATGCGAGAGCACCCTCACCCCGCCGAACCCGCCCCGCCCCCCGCAGTGCCCGCGAAGCGGCGGCGAGCCGGCACGGCCTCCGCCCCCTCGGTGGACGAGACCGCCCTGCGCGAGAAGGCGCTGGAGGTGCACCGGCGCCTGTGCCGGACCTACGAATGCCCGATCGCGTATTTCCACGATCTCGATCCGGTGAGCGAACTGATCTCCTCGCTCCTGTCGCACCGGACGCGCAACGCCGATTCCGGCCGCGCCTTCAAAGCGCTGCGCGCCCGCTTTCCCGATTGGGATGCAATGATCGAGGCCGACGCGGGCGAGGTCGAGGCACTGATTCATGGCGTGCGCTGGCCTGAGCTGAAGGCGCCGCGGCTGCAGGAGGTGCTGCGGGCCTTGTGGGACCGACAAGGCGAACTGACGCTGGATTTCCTGGCCGGGATGGAGGTCGAGGCGGCGCGGCGCTGGCTGGAGGCGCTGCCCGGCGTCGGGCCGAAGACCAGCGCGGCGGTGCTTTCCTTCTCCGTCCTGCGGATGCCGGCCCTGCCGGTGGACAGCCACCATCACCGCGTCGCCCAGCGGCTCGGCCTGATCGGCGACAAGGTGGATGTCGGCCCCTCGCACCCGATCCTGCGCGCGCAGCTGCCGGCGGACTGGAGTGCCCAGGCGCTCTACGACAACCACGAGATCCTGATGCTGCACGGACAAAAGGTCTGCCACTTCCGCCGACCCGCCTGCGATCGATGCCCTTTGACCGATCTCTGCCCGAGCGCCTTCAAGGCTTAGAGACTGTTTGACAACTCGGTCGGGTCGGTCCGTCGGCGCTTTTTCGCCGTCGCCCCCGGGCGAGACATGCCGCGCGAGCGCAGCAGTGCTGCGCAAGCGCATCAGAGCCGCGCGGGCGCGGCAGATGTTTCGCCCGTCCGCATGGACCGTTGCCAATCCTCGCCGATGCGCCCTAAGCATCACTCAAGTTTGGCGCCTAACGAACGCAAGAAAAATCACTCGACGGCCCTCCGCCGCCGAGTTGTCAAACAGCCTCTTGGCCGGCTCAGGTAGGAACGGCGCGGCCGATCAGGCGAATTCGGGCGCGCCGATGTCGATCGGGTGCGCGGCCTTTGGCGCCGGCGCGTCCCCGCCGCGCAGGAAACGCCTCGCCCGCTCGTTCGCGAAGAGGTGCGCGACCATGGAAACGAGTTCGGGCTCCTCCAGCCGCTCGGCCGCCTCGCGCAAGGTCACCCATTCGAAGCGGCGCTCGTGCTGTTCCTTCCAGGCGCTCTTCTGCCCGGTCACGCGCATGAGATAGGTCGCAACGGTGACGTAGTGGAAATCCGCGCGCTTGCGCTGCCAGTAATGATAGGTGCCGATCGGCTCATGCAGCATCTCGCCGCGCAGGCCGGCCTCCTCCTTCGCCTCGATCCTCGCCGCCTCAAAATCGGCGAGCCCCTTCATGGGCCAGCCCTTGGGGATGATCCAGCGATGGGTCTGCCGGGAGGTGACGAGGCCGAGGCGCACGCGCGCCGTCTCGTCCACAAAAATAGGCAGCGCTGCGACCTGGCAGGTCTCCGCTTCGTCGGCTCGTTTCATGTGATCCTCCCAGCTCCCTCAGGCTCAAGGCTGAGCCGGGAAGGTTAGGGAACAAGTCACGGCCGGTGACCAAAATCGCGGGATGGGTAAGCGACGATGGGGAAAATCGGTCGATTCTGCCGGGTCTTTCCGCCCTGGCTCGGCGCTAAGGGCCGATGCAGCCGATCAGGACGTCTCATCCGGATGGCGCGGAACGACGCGCACATCGAGCCCCTTGCGGGCGAGATAGAACTCGACGCCCGTCCGGGTCAGGAGCGAAAGGAGGCCGATCACGATAGCGACGAGGCGCACGCGGTGTTCGTCGCGCTCCACCTCCGCCATGCGCGCGTCGAGCAGCTGCTTCTCGCCCTCGGTGATGGCGCCGATGACGACGCGGATCTGGTCCATCGTGGCGCGTTCCATCATCGTGATCTCGCGCGCCCGCGCCGCCTCGAAGCCGGCCTCGTCGTGCAGGACGATGGAGGCTTTCATCTCGGCGAGCTTGGCGTCGACCAGCCCTGCCAACCCGTCCACCCGCGCGACCTGCGCCGCGTTGTCGGAAATCTGCGCGCGCAGCCGCGTGCGCAGATCCCCCAGCCGCTCCAGCGCCTTGTCGTAGGGGTCGAGATAGCGCCGGTCGCTGCTGAGGAGATAGCCGCGCTGGCCGGTCTCGGCGTCGTCGAGGCCGATCAGCACGTCCTTGGTGGTCTCGATGACCTCGTGCGTGTGGAGGACGAGGTCGCTCTGGTGGTTGAGAAGGCTGTGCGTCCAGGCCGTGGCGACGATGCCGACGAGGAGCACGAGACCGGTCGGCACCACGCGCAGGAGCGTCGGCGTCGTCAGATACGTGCGCCGGAGGTGGCGCCAGGACAGGAGCGAGCCCACCGCGCGTCAGGCTCGCGGGTCGATGATGGCAATCCCGTCCGGCGCATGGCTGTCCATGGCCATGAGGGCGGGCACCGCCTCGGCCAGCGTCAGCCGCTCGCCGATCAGGCGCTGGGGCTGGAGCGTGCCGGCCTCGATCATCGCCATCATCGCCTCGTAGCGCCAGGACTGCATGCCGTGGCTGCCGTAGATTTCCAGCTCGTGCGCGATCACCTGCGCCATGGGAATGGCGGGCGCCGTGTGCTCGCCCAGCATGAGCCCGACCTGCACGTGCCGCCCGCGCCGGCGCAGGTTGCGGATCGAATTCCGGCAGGTCTCGGAATGGCCGAGCGCGTCCAACGAGAGATGCGCGCCGCCGCCGGTGATCTCGCGCACCGCCTCGGCCACGTCGGCAACCTCACGCGCGTTGACCACCGCCTCCGCGCCCATCGCCTTGGCCAGCGCCAGCTTGGAGGGCGCGACGTCCACCGCGACCACCCGCGCCCCGAGCGCGGCGGCGATCATGACGGCGGACAGGCCGACGCCGCCGCTGCCATGAACGGCGACCCATTCGCCGCCGCGCGCCCGGCCCTGGTCCACCACGGCGCGAAACGATGTGGCGAAGCGGCAGCCGAGGCTTGCGGCGGTGGCGAAGTCGAGGCTCTCGGGCAGGCGCACCAAATTCTCGTCGGCGCGCGAGATCGCCACGAACTCGGCGAAGGAGCCCCAATGCGTGAAGCCCGGCTGGAACTGCGCCTCGCAGACCTGTTGCTGGCCGGCGCGGCACTCCCCGCAATGGCCGCAGGCGGCGATGAAGGGCACGGTGACCCGCTCGCCCACGCGAAAGCCGCGCACGTTGCGCCCGACTGCCGCGATCGTGCCGGCGAACTCGTGGCCCGGCACGTGCGGCAGGCGAATGTCGCTGTCATGCCCTTTCCAGCCGTGCCAGTCGCTGCGGCACAGGCCCGTCGCCACGACCTCGATCACCACGCCGTCGTCGGTGGGCGTCGCGTCCGGCACGTCGCGAATCTCAGGCCGCGCCCCGAAGGCCTCGAAGATCATGGCTTTCATCGCGCGTCCCTTCCTGCTCGCCTCGCTCCCCATATCGCGATCGAACCCAGCCGACAACGCGGCGCCAGGCCGTTCGGTCCCTCCGCTCCGTCCGAAAAAGCGTTCCGATTTGCCGCCCGATGCTGTAGGCGACGAGACCATGACATCTCGCCCCGGCTCGTCCGGGGGTTCCCGCCTTCGGAGTTTGCCGCGTCATGACCATTCGCGTTCACAAGGGCGACCTGCCCGACCTGTCCCGCTACACCGGCTCGGTCGCCATCGACACGGAAACGCTGGGGCTCGACACCAGGCGAGACCGGCTCTGCGTGGTGCAGCTTTCGCCGGGCGACGGCACGGCCGACATCGTGCAGATCGCCAAGGGCCAGCGCGAGGCGCCCAATCTCTGCAAGCTCCTGGCCGACACGAGCAAGGTCAAGATCTTCCACTACGCCCGCTTCGACATCGCCGCGCTCTACCATGCGTTCGGCGTCATGACGCAGCCGGTCTTCTGCACCAAGATCGCCTCGCGGCTGGTGCGCACCTATACCGACCGGCACGGGTTGAAGGATCTCGCCAAGGAGCTGATCGGCACCGACCTGTCGAAGCAGCAGCAGTCCTCCGATTGGGCGGCCGAGACGCTGACCCCGGCGCAGCTCGACTACGCCGCCTCCGACGTTCTTTATCTCCACGACCTGATGGGCGTGCTCCTGCAGCGGCTGGAGCGTGAGGAGCGCACCGATCTCGCCAAGGCCGCCTTCGAATTCCTGCCGACGCGCGCCAAGCTCGACCTTCTCGGCTGGGACGAGGAGGACATCTTCTCCCATTCGGTGAACCGCTCTTAACAAAAGCCGAACCGATCGGCGCTCCGTCCATTTCCCCCTTGGAACGAAACGGAGAAACCGACATGAGCGACCATCCGATCGCCTCGCTGGGCAAGCGCATCGGCGGCACCGCCAAGGAGGTCGTCGCCGAAATCACCGGCGACGCCCGCCTGCAGGAGGACGGGCGCCGCGACATCGCGGACGGGCGCAGCCCTGCCGTGGACGGGCGACCCGATCTTCGCGCTAGCCCGCGCCCGACGCAGGAAGGCATCCGCCGATGAGCGCCGATGCCGGGGACACCGTGCGCCAATCCATCCTGGACGAGCTCCAGCGACAGGCCGGCAACAGCGAAGGCGCGCTGCGGGTCCAGCCCGGTTCCGACAGGGTCGAGATCAACGGCCCGGTCGATCTCGACGATCTGGTGATGGTGGTCATGGGCTCGCTCGCCGGCGGGCCATGATGTCTCACCTGGAACTGGCAGGTAGGTCGCGGGGTTTGGGCTGGTGAACGGAGCCCGTCCCCATGTCGAACCTGTCCGATAGCCCCGAGCGCAATGCACCCGACCCGATACTGCCCGAGCCGATCGGCGAGGACGGGCTCGTGCAGCCGCGCGAACCCGACGAAGCGCCCGGCCAGGGGAACGGCCAGGGTCATGATCAGAACAAGGGCCAGGGCAAGGTCCGTTCCGGCTCCACCCCCGAACTTCCCGACCGTCCCGTCGAGAGCTGAACTCTCTCAGGCCTCCCAGCTCTGCACGGAATGGATCGTCATCGACTGCTTCTGAGCATCGGCTTGCGTCTGCGGAAAGAACAGCGCGACGGGATTGAAGCCGGCGAGCGAACCGCAGGCTAGATTGAGGCCGAGCTGGTGGGGGTAGTCCACCTGCAGCGGCCAGTCGCTGACGCAGATCGGGTGGTCGTCCATGTAGTGGACGACCTGACCCCGCGTCCACACGATGCCGAAGGAATGGCGCTCACCGTCAGCCATGGGCCGAGGCAGGAGAAGCGTGCTGGCATTGGCCGAAAGCAGCTTCTTGTCGGGCGCGGAGGCGCGCCACGCGCCGCCGTTCTGCGCCTCGTCGCCGCCCTGCGCCGCCAAGGCGCGGACGCGCGAATAGGGTTGGTCGTGCAGATTGCCGGACCAAACCGAAGGCCCCTGCCCCAGACGGGTGAAGAGTTCCAGGATATCGACCTCGGCCCAGCCGTTGCGCGCCTGCGGCACGATGCGCTGGCCGATGCCCTTCGGACCGGGCCGCCACGTGTAGAGCCAAAGCGCCGGCCAAAAGCCCCAGGGCATGCCGGAATTGGCGTCGAGCACGGCGTCCACGTCGGTCCGTGTGTAGGCCGTGTCGCCGCGATAGTTCGGCAGGGCGGGAAAGCTCGCCTCGATGCGGATGCCCTGCACGGAGAGCCCCTGACGCTGAGCGCCGTAGGAGCGCTTCGACCAGAGCTGGCCGGACCAGAGGCCGGGCAGGAACAAGAGCCCGTCCCCCTCCGCTGCCAGTATGGGCGCGCCGAAGCGCAGCGGCCGGTCGAAGCGCACGGTGCGCCGGTCGGCCGAGATCGAGGCGACGCAGGCCTGCGCGATGCTTCGCGGATCGTTGCTCGGCTGCGGCCCACGCTTGACGCCGCGCGCGAAGCATCCGGGCACGATGCCGGGCGGCAAGGGGCGCGACAATTGCACCTCCTGCGTTACCCCCTCCTCGATCGCGGTGGGAGCGGCGAGGGGCGCGAAGGCGAAGCGCGTGAAGGTCAGGTGGAAATTGCCGGCATAGTCCGCCCGCGCGCCGCCCGAAATGGCCTCGAAGACGATCGTGCCCGCCGCGCGGTCGATCGCGGCGACCGTGGCGAGCCCGCCCGGCCCGTTGGTGGTGACGTCGCCGACCGTGATCTTATCGAGGTCCCCCGGTCGCAAGCCGATGTCGGCCAAGCGCGTCGGCACGGTGCCGCCCGGCGGATTGCTGTTGAAGCCGCCCTTTCGGCGCGTGATGTCGCCACGCAGATAGGAATCGAAGCGTCCGGCATCGACCGTCGCCTGAAGGCGCAGCCCATCCGGCTCGAACACATGGTTTCCCGCGCTGAAATCGCCGCGGTAGTTCTGCACCTCGGCATTGATCGTGGTCGTACCGGTACCGCCCAGAACACGCCCCTTGGCGTCGATCTCCCCCTGGAACGGGTTGAAATGGCGGGCGAGGTCTCCGGCGTCGCGGATCGCCGTCGAGCCGGCGTCGCCCGAAGCCTCCCGGCCGAAGCGCAGCGTCTCGACCTCGGGCACACCGCGCATCGTCTGCGCGAAGGATTGGCGCAGCCAAGCCGGCACGGGCGGCCCGCCACGCCGCATCGCCGCGCCGTTCGACAGGCCGGGAGAGGCGAAGGGTGCCTTGGTGTCGGTTTCGGCCATGTCTCTGATCCTCGAATGGCAGGTGGCGGCACGCTGGCAGAGGGCTCGGGCGAAGCTATGACGCAGCGCAAAAATCTGTCGTGGCGTCAGATATACCGGACCAGCGCGATGACGAGCAAAAGGCCGAGCGAGAGTAGGAGAAGCGCGTCCATGGCGAAGCCGAACAGGCGGAGCGCCGCGCCGATATCGGCGGGCGCGGCCTCGCGCCGCCCCTCAGCGCCGAGGCACGGCGCCTCCACCACCAGGGCGCCGTAGCGGCGCGGGCCGCCGAGCGACAGGCCCAGCGCGCCCGCCATGGCGGCTTCCGGCCAGCCGGCATTGGGCGAGCGGTGCGAGGGGGCGTCGCGCCACGCCACCTTGAGCGCCCGCGCACCGGCACCCTGCCCGGGCTTCAGCGCTGCGACCGCCGCGAAGAGCAGCGCGGTCAGCCGGGCGGGAACGAGATTGAGGAGATCGTCCAGCCGCGCCGCGCCCCAGCCGAAGGCGAGGTGGCGCTTCGAGCGATGGCCGATCATGGAATCGGCGGTGTTGACCATCTTGTAGGCGAGAAGGCCGGGTAGGCCGAAGAGCGCGAGTGCCATCCAGGGCGCGACCACGCCGTCCGATGCGTTCTCGGCCAGACTTTCGATCGCCGCGCGGCAGACGCCGGCTTCGTCCAACTGTTCGGGATCGCGCCCGACGATCATCGATACGGCCTGCCGCCCCGGTCCGAGCCCGCCCTCCTCCAACGCGCGCTTCACGGCCAGCACATGGTCGCCAAGGCTTTTTCGCGCCAGAAACAAGGAGGCGACCACAGCCTCAAGAACCAGGCCGGCCCATCCGAAGCCGGCAAACAAGCGCTGGATCGCAAGGCCTGCGGCAATGGCGAGCGCGAGCAGCAGCAGGATCGCCAGCACGCCGAGCGCGCGGCGCAAGGCAAAGCCGAAGGTGGCGCGGTTCAGCCCCCGATCCGCCGCGCCGATCAAGACGCCGAACAGAACCACCGGATGCGGCCAGCGCCGCCAGAGCCAGTCGGGATCGCCCAGAACCCGATCGATCAGCGTCGCGAGAAACAGGACCATGGGCTCAAGCCCCTCGCGAGGGTTGAGGAGGCGTGGCCGGGAGAGTTCCAACCGATGTCGCGCATACCAATCGGGGGGCGAACCCGAAAACGGGCCGTTGAAGCCGACGATCCGTCGCTCCGATCAAGATGCCGAAGGCACCGGCCGGATATGGTCTACGCCGCTCACGATCTTTCGAGTGGTGGCGGACACGGTCGGTCGCAGCGCGGAGGGCGATGGGATCAGGCCTTGGTCGAGGTTCAAGTAGCGTGATCGAAGGGAGTTCGGTCACTGCGGCATTGGCGCTCGTCACTCGACCATCAGCCAGACACGCGCTTAGACCTTCGAGGTCACCCGACCGCACGCGATACGCCGATCCTGCCCGACAAACATCCCGCCGCTTTAGCATCCGACTTCGGCCCGCGCCTCGCGCAGCGCCTCCGTCAGCCGCTCCGATCCCGCTTCGTCCCTCACCGTGCCAATCCGTAGCCAGTCGGCGCGATAGGGGAAGGGGCGCGTCAGGATGTGGCGGCGTGCCAGCGCCTCGAAGAGAGCAACGGCTTCGGGCACCTGAAGGAGCGAGAACAGGGCTGTGCCGCCGACGGGCTCCAGCCCCGCCGCTGCTAGGGCGCGACGCGTCAGCACGGCGCGGGCGGCGATGCCGGCGCGCAGGCGCGCAACGCCCGCCTCGTCCGCCATCAGCCCGGCGGCAAGCGCAAGCGCCGGGCCGGACACGGCCCAGGGGCCGAGCCGCGTCTCGATCCGCGCGGCCAGCGCCGGCTCGCATAAGGCCGCGCCGAAGCGCAGCCCCGCGAGGCCGAAGAACTTGCCGAAGGAGCGAAGAACGAGAAGCCCCGGCCGCCCGGCCTCGCGGCTGAGGCTCTGCTCGGGCTCGGCGTCGGCGAAGGCTTCGTCGAGCACGAGAAGCCCGCCTTGGCTCCCCAGCCGATCCGCTAGCGAGAGCACGTCGCCCGGCGAGAAGCGCCGTCCGTCCGGGTTGTTGGGCGAAACGAGCACCGCCAGCCGCGTCTGCGGGGCGATCTCGGCTAGCGTGGAGAAGCGCGACACGGCATGGCCCGCCGCCGCCAGGGCGCGGCCATGCTCCTCGTAGCTGGGAAACAGCACGTCGGCCGGGCCGGGCGTGAAAAGATGCGGCAGGAGGGCGATCAGCGCCTGCGTGCCCGGCGCCAGCGCGACGCCCGCCCCCTCGCCCGCGCCGGCAAAGCGGCGCAGCGCGGCCTTGGCGCGCGCCTCCAGCGCCCGCTCCGGCAGGCGCGCCCAAAGCTCGGGATCAATGTCCGGCAGGGGCAGCGGCACTGGATTGATGCCGGTGGACAGGTCGAGCCAATCGCCACGCGCGCCGCCGAAGCGCGCCACGGCGGCGTCGAGTGCACCGCCGTGATGCAGGGCCTCCTTCACGCCGCGACCCCGTCGATCACATGGGCGAACGAGCCCATGACGCGGCCGCACCGAAGCCCCATCGCGCCGAGATCGGTGCCCAGCGCATCGCGCGCTTCGAACAGGCGATCGGCCGCGTCCTCCCGTGTGATCGTGGCATAATGGAACTCATGGCCCGTCAGCGCATGGGGCCAGGGCGCGCCCGGCAGCGGGCTGAGGTGTCGATAGCCGAGGTGCCGCTGCCGCGCGGCGAAGGACGTGGCGAGCGGCAGGAGGCCGAGCATGGGATGCGCGGCTCCTTCGGCGTCGGTCAGCGCTTCGCCGAGCGTCATGTAGCCCCCGCATTCGCCATAGATCAGCGCGCCGCGCGAAGCGGCCTGGTGCATTCCGGCGCGAAACCGCTCTGCGGAGGACAGTCGTCCGGCATGAAGTTCGGGGTAGCCGCCGGGCAGGAACACCGCGTCGGCGCCCGCTTCCGGCGCCTCGTCGCTCAAGGGGGAGAAGAAGGAAAGCGCCGCCCCGCCCTGCCGCCAGCCATCCAGAAGATGCGGGTAGAGAAAGGCAAAGGCCGTGTCGCGGGCGACCGCGATGCGCTGCCCGAGCGGGGCCAGGCGCGCCACAGCGGCGGCATGGGCCTCCCCCGATTGCAGGAGCGTGTCCAGCGCGCCGGGGGCGAGGCCCTTTTCCATCCAGCCGGCAGCGCGGTCGAGAAAGCCGGCGAGATCGCCGTGTTCGCCGGCTTGCACGAGGCCGAGATGGCGCTCGGGCAGCGCAAGGCCCGGCTCGGGGGGGAACACGGCTAGAACGGAAAGGCCGAGCGGCTCCAGTGCGTTTCTCAGCAGAACTTCGTGGCGGGCGGAGGCGACGCGGTTCAGCATGACGCCGGCAAAGCGGAGGCGCGGATCATGGTCGCGAAAGCCGCGCACCAAAGCGGCGACGGAATGCGACTGCCGGGCGCAGTCCACCAGCAGCACGACGGGAAGTCCGAGCAGCACGGCCAGATCCGCCGCCGACCCAGTGCCGTCCGCCGCCCCGTCGTAAAGGCCCATCATCGCCTCTATGACGAGCGGGCGCGCGTCGGCCCCGGCGAGCGCCCGGATCAGCTCGGGTCTCATGGCGTAGGGGTCGAGATTGACCGAGGGCTGGCCGGTCGCCGCCGCGTGAAAAGCCGGGTCGATATAATCAGGCCCCGCCTTGGCCGAGCGGAGCGCCACGCCCGACCGTTTGAGATGGCGCAGCAGCGCGAGGGTCGCCAGCGTCTTGCCGCTGCCGGACTGGGGCGCGGCCAGGAGAAAGCCGCCGCCCGCGCGCGGCGTGCCCCAACCGTCCTTCGAACCCCGCTCCTCGTCCCGCACCTGCTCCGCTCCTGCCGCGCCGCGATGGGCCGGTCTATCAGCCTTTTCGCGGAGGGTTCAACCGGAGGAGAGAGGTGGAGGAGGGTGGGGCGGCGGAAGGGTGGTCGCCGGTCATGAGGGAGACGCGCGGCCTGCGAGTGGGCTTTTATGCTCGACGTGTTCGAACCCTGCGGCAGGACAGTGGACCCATCGTCCATCTTCGTCGCGGGCCGCATGGCGTAGGGGGGCGAGATTAACCGCGGGCTGGCCGGTCGCTGCCGCTTGAATGGCCGGATCGATGTAGTCTGGCCCGGCTTTGGCCGAGTTCAGCGCGACGCCCGCCCGCTTGAAATGGCACAGGAAGGCGAGGGTCGCCAGCGTCGTGCCGCTGCCAGACTGGCGCGCGGCCAAGAGAAAACCGCCGCGCGCCGCTTTCGACGGCTTGTCTCGACGGGCTATCGAGAAACTGGCGATCGAAGGCCATCGCGCTTTGGCTTAGGACAGATCGGAAATTTCGCTGCCACGGGCAACGGCTGCCCAAAGCGTCCCAGCCTTGCCAGCGGCGTTTCGGAGAACCCGGGTCCGACCGACTCGCCTTCGCCGTCGCTCCCCCGTCGCGCACCGGCCGCTCCCGGCTAATGGCTCCTCGCCATGCCCCTTGGAGGGAAGGCGCGGCCGGTCTCGCATCAACACGCCGCCTCGAGAGGCGCGGACCATCCCTCCGTCCCCTTCCGGCTCCAGCTCATCAACGAAAGCGTGCTCCGCTCCCAAGTTGATGGCTAAAGGCTTCGGCGCCATTTGCCATCGAAGGACCGGTGCATGTCGCACGGCCATCGCCTCACCTTTCTCGGAAACGGCGAGCGTCGTTCCCGTCTTGAAGGCTAAGTCTTCTTGCCGCTGGCTTAAGAGCGCCTAACAGAACCTCTGGGCGGAGGATGGTCGAGGGATTTTCGTCGGGGACAAGGATCGAAGCGCAGTCGATGCCGGTAGAATCGTCGAGCATTCGCGACGAAGTCCCCGTCAGAAAGACCTGACCAGCCGACCCCACGAGGTTTTGTTAGGTGCTCTAAGCCTTCGATCTGAAGAGCCTCCCACCTCGCCCCTGCCATACGATGAGTGCGCACGGTGTCGCCTCGACATGGC
>NZ_BBWL01000039.1:0-143692 GCF_001463785.1 Aureimonas sp. AU40 | reverse complement strand
GGTCATTCCACGCCGATACTTTACGCGCCCCTCGCCTTGCGCCAAGCGGCCGGTCTATAAGCCGAGCATGGGCTTCAATCTCGGCAAGCGGCGGGAGGATGGCGTGCCGCCGGGCGCGGCGCTTCGGCGCGGCTGGACCACGGGTGCCTGCGCCACGGCCGCCACCAAGGCCGCGCTCACCGCGCTCCTCACCGGCGATTTTCCCGATCCCGTCGAGATCACGCTGCCCAAGGGCGAGCGGCCCGGCTTCGCGCTGGCCCGCACGCATCTTAGCGCCGGCGCGGCCAGCGCCAGCATCGTCAAGGATGCGGGCGACGACCCCGACGTCACGCATCTCGCCGAGATCGTCGCCACCGTTCGTTTCACGGCGCCGGGCTCGGGCCTCCAGTTCCTCGCTGGCGAGGGCGTCGGCACGGTGACGCGGCCGGGCCTGCCGATCCCGCCCGGCGAGCCGGCGATCAACCCCGTGCCGCGCCGGCTGATGCGCGAGGTGGTGGAGGCGCTCTGCGCCGCCGAGGGCCGGGCGCCCGATGTTGAGATCACGATTTCCGTGCCGAACGGCGAGAAGCTCGCCGAGAAGACCTGGAACGGGCGGCTCGGCATTCTGGGCGGCCTGTCGATCCTCGGCACGACAGGCATCGTCCATCCCTTTTCCTGCTCGGCCTGGATTCACTCGATCCATCGCGGCATCGACGTGGCGCGGGCCGCCAACCTCTCCCGCGTCATCGCCGCGACGGGCTCGGCCAGCGAGGACGCGGCGCGCCGGCTCTATCCCGATCTGCCCGACATCGCCTGTCTCGACATGGGCGACTTTGCCGGCGGCGTTCTCAAATATCTGCGCCGGCATCCTGTGCCCACGCTGACCCTGGCGGGGGGCTTTGCCAAGCTCACCAAGCTGGCGCAGGGATCGCTCGACCTCCATTCCGGCCGGTCCCAGGTGGATTTCGCCTTTCTGGCCGAGCTCGCTGCAACGCCCGCGCTGGAGCCCGCGATCCTTTCCGCCAACACGGCCAAGGAGGCGCTGGATCTTGCCCGGGACGCGGGCGTCGATCTCGCGGGCCATGTGGCGACACGGGCGCTCGCGACGATCCGCGAGACGCTGGGCGCGGCTCCGGTGGAAGCCGAAATCCTGGTGGTGGACCGGGCCGGACAGGTGGTCGCCCGTGCCTGAGCCGCGCTTCGTGCTCCTTCTCGGCGGCACGGCGGGGGCTTCGCTCCTCGCCCGCCGGCTGCGCGCCGAGCGGCCCGATATCCGGCTTCTCCTGTCCCTGGCCGGGCGCACCTTGGCGCCCGTGCTGCCGGAGGGGGTGGAGACCCGGATCGGCGGGTTCGGCGGCGTGGAAGGGCTCGCAGACTTCGTGACCGTGGCCGGCGTCACGCATCTTCTCGATGCGACGCATCCCTACGCGGTCGGCATGTCGCGCAACGCGGCGGCGGCGGCGCGGCGTTGCGCCGTTGCGCATGCCGCCTTCCTGCGCCCGGCCTGGGAGCGGGTCGAGGGCGATCTTTGGCAAGAGGTGGATTGCCTGCGCGCGGCGCGCGATGCGCTGCCTCACGGGGCGCGGCCCTTCCTGGCCCTCGGCAGCCAGCATGTCGCGACGTTTCGCCACCGGCCGGATCTGTCGCCTGTGCTCCGCCAGGTGGACGCGCCCTCCGAGCCTCTGCCCTTTGCCGCCACGCTCATCACCGGTCGGCCCGCCGACGATCCGGCCGAGGAAGCAGCGCTGTTTCGCGCCGAGCGCGTCACGCATCTCGTCTGCCGAAACTCGGGCGGCGCGCGCGGCTATGCCAAGATCGCGGCGGCGCGCGCGCTCGGCCTTCCCGTCATCCTGATCCGCCGACCGCCCGAGCCGGACGGTCCGATCCTGCGCAGCCTCGATGCCGCGATGGCGTGGTTAGCCGGCTGATTTGGCTTTTCGGACAGGCCGCAGGATATGCGGATGGCTGGCGTCGTAGAGCTTGGAATCGACGAAGTCCTTCGCCCCCAGCGCCCGGCCGACGAAGAGAAGCGCGGTGCGGGTGAGCTTGGCCTCGCGCACGGCGCGCGCGACGGTGGAGAGCGTGGCGTGGATGAAGGCCTCGTCCGGCCAGCCGACACGATAAGCCACGATCACCGGACAGTCCGGCCCATAGGCCGGCAAGGGCGAGAGTTCCCCCTCGATATGGGCGAGGTTGCGGATGGAAAGATGGATCGCCAGCGTCGCGCCGCTGCGCCCGAGCGTCGCCAGGTCTTCACCCTCCGGCATGGCGGAGGATTTCATCGCCGTTCGGGTGACGATGATGGTCTGGCAGACTTCCGGCACGGTGAGTTCGGTGCGCAGCGCGGCGGCGGCCGCCGCGAAGGCCGGCACGCCGGGCGTCACGTCGAAGGGAATGCCGAGCGCTTCCAGCCGCCGCATCTGCTCGGCCGTCGCGCCATAGATCGACGGGTCGCCGGAATGGACGCGCGCCACATCCTCGCCCCGCCCATGGGCGGCCTGCATCTCGGCGATGATCTCGTCGAGATGCATGGGCGCGGTGTCGAGGACGCGCGCCCCCTCCGGCGCCGCTTTGACGATCTCCTCGGGCACCAGCGAGCCGGCATAAAGGCAGACCGGGCAGCGCTCGATCAGCCGCAGCCCGCGAATCGTGATGAGGTCGGCCGCGCCGGGGCCGGCGCCGATGAAATGGACGGTCATGGGGTTTCCGAGATCGTGGTGCCGGGCTTGGCGGCATAGCCGCGCGGCGTATAGGCGAAGCACCGTCCCTCGCCGGAGGTGAAGGCGCGTGTGTTGGAGGAGCCGACCACCACGACGGTCAGCATGTCGACCTCGTCCACGTCGAGATCGGACAGGTCCACGATGCGCACCTTTTCCTGGGGCCGCCCGAGATTGGTGGCGAGCACGACGGGCGTGTCGCGCGGCCGGTGCTGGAGCAGCACGTCGCGCGCATGGGCGAGCTGCGTGCGCCGGCGCTTGGAGACGGGATTGTAGAAGGCGATCACGAAATCGCCCCTTGCTGCCGCCTTCACCCGGCGCTGGATGTCCTCCCAGGGGGTCAGGAGGTCGGAGAGCGAGATGGTGCAGAAGTCGTGGCCGAGCGGGGCGCCGGCGCGGGCCGCCGCCGCCTGCAGCGCCGAAATGCCGGGCGAGACTTCGACGGCGATGCGCCGCGCTCCGTCCGACACGCCGCCCCGGTCCATCAGTTCGAAGACCAGCGTCGCCATGGCATAGATGCCGGCATCGCCCGAGCAGACCAAGGCGACGGTGCGGCCTTCGGCGGCGAGTTCCATCGCATGGCGCACCCGCGCCTCTTCGGCGCCAAGGTCGAAATCGTGCCGCGCCTTGCCGCGCGTGAGCGGGCCGAGCAGGTCGAGATAAAGGGAATAGCCGACGAGATCGGTGCTGCTTGCGACCATGCGCGAGACCTCTGGCGAGCGCCAGGCGTCCGACCCCGGCCCGATGCCGACCACGAACAGCGTGCCCCGTGCCCGGCCGATCGCTTCCGCAGCCAGCGGGCGCGGCGCGCGGGCGAGCGCGGCCGTGGCGCGGGCGGATTTGCGCTTGGGGGCCACGAGTTCGCCCCCCTCGCCCGCGCCGGCCAGCGCCGCGCCTTCGGCGACGCCGTGGCAGCCCGTTTCGCGGAACACGATCTCGGACGGGTTGGCAAGGCGTGGCGTCTCGCGCTCCAGGGTCGAGGCGTCGAAGAAGCGGGCCGGCACGCCGAAATGCGCGGCGACGGCATGGACGGCGGGCTCGTCGGCCTTCAGGTCCAGCGAGGCGACAGCGGCGAGCGACAGGGGCGAGAGGCCGGCTTGCGCCAGCGTCGCTTCGGCCAGCGCCACGGCTTCCTCCGGCGGGGCGCCGCGCTCCGCGCCGATCCCCAACACCAGAACGCGCGGGCGGTAGAGAAGCTCGGCCGGGCGGGGTGCGCGGGCGTCCGTGGAAACGGTGAGCGCGATGCGCGCGTCGTCCGCGACCGGGATCGCCGAGCCCGTGAGCCACTCCGCCTCGCCCTCGATCCAGGCTTCCTCGCCGGCCACGAGATCGGCCATCACGGCTTTGGCCTGTTCGGGGTTTTCGAGGAGATAGCCCTCCGGCGGCGCGTCGAGCGCGACGCCGAAGCGCAGGTCCCCCGCCGTCGTGACGGCGGCAAACCCGCCGGTGACCTCCGCCACGCGCCGCGCCCAGTCGTTCGCCCCGCGATGGCCGCCGAGGAGCGGCACGACGCAGGAGCCATCCTCCGCGATGCTCAGAACCGGGGGCTCGGCGCGCTTGTCGCCGAGATGGGGCGCGAGAAGGCGGATCAGCGCGCCGCTCGCCATCAGCGCCAGGATCGGCCGCCCGGCCGCGAAGAGGGCGCCAAGATGCGCGGCGAGATCGGAAATGTCGTGGTCGGTGCCGGAAAGGCGCGGTGCGAAGCCATGGATTTCGCCGCCCAGCGCCGCGCGCAGCCGCGTCGCCAAGGCCAGAGACGCCGGCGAAAGGCAGAGAAAGACGGGGTCGCTCATGGTCGCTCGCTTGCCAGGATCGCGGGCTCGGCGCCCTTGTAGAGAAGAATCAGCGCGAAATAGGGGGCGGTCTCGCCGGTTTCGGCGAGGGGCAGAAGGTGCTCGCCGCCCTGCGTCACGCGCTCGGCATAGAGCGCGCCGGCCATGAGCCCCATCTCGGCCAGGAGCGCCTTCACCCGCCCGAAATGCCGCCCGAGCTTCAGGATCGCGACGCTCTCCGCCGCCTCGATGGCCGGGCGAAGCGCGGCATCCGGCAGGGTCGCGGGCAGCACGGCGAATCGGTCGTTGCGGACAGCCAGCGGACGGCGCAGGGCGGCGGCGGCGGCCATGACGGAGGAAACGCCGGGCACGATCTCGGTGGCGAAGCGCGGCGACAGGCGGGCGAAGAGATGGAGAAACGAGCCGTAGAAGAACGGGTCGCCCTCGCAGAGCACGGCGACGTCGCGCCCGGCCTCCAGATGGGCTGCGATCTCGGGCGCGGCGGCGTCGTAGCCGCCCTGCCCGGGCGCGCGGTCCACCGCCATGCAAAGGCCGATCGGCAGTTCCACCTGTCCGCCCGGCAGATGCGGCGCGGCAATGGTGCGGGCGAGCGAGGGCGCGCCGTCCGGCGCGGGATAGGCGATGACGGGCACGCGCTGGAGAAGGCGATGGGCCTTCAGCGTGAGCAATTCGGGATCGCCGGGGCCGAGCCCGATTCCATAGAGCGTGCCGCTCATCCGCGCGCGCCTTTCGTGAGACACCAGTGAAGAACCGGCATGGCGGGGCGCCAGCCGCGAAACGGGCCGACCGGCGCTGCATGGTCCACCGAGATGCGCAGGAGATCGCCCCCCTGCTCGGCATGGAGCGCCAGGAGGATAGCCTCCGATTCCAGCGTCACGGCATGGGCGACGAGCCGCCCGCCGGGCTTCAGCCGCGCGAAGGCGGGGGCGAAGACGCCCTCCGTCAACCCGCCGCCGAGGAACACGGCGTCCGGCGCCGGCAAAGCGTCGAAGGCTTCCGGCGCGCGCCTCTCGACGATGGCGATGCCGGGAGCTGCGAGCCGGCGGCGGTTTTCGCGGATGAAGGCGAGGCGCTCGGGGTTCGGCTCGATGGCCAGCGCCCGCGCGCCGCTGGCGCTGCGGCACCATTCCACCGCGATGGCGCCCGAGCCCGAGCCAACATCCCAGAGAAGTTCGCCGGCGCGCGGGCTGAGCGCCGCCAGCGCCAGCGCGCGCAACACGCGCTTGGTCATCTTGCCGTCGTGCCGAAAGGCGTCGTCCGGCAGGCCGGGGCCGGGCGGCCAGAGTTGGGCGCCCTCCGTGGCGCGGCATTCCACGGCGATCGTGTTCAGGGCGGCGATGTCGATGAGATCGAAGCGCTCCGCCACGCTCCCTCGCACGCACTCCGCCGCCCCGCCGAGATGTTCCAGCACCTGGAGGTCGCTGGCGCCATAGCCGGCGTCCACGAGACAGGCCGCCAGCGCGGCGGGGGACGCGCCGTCCTCCGACAGCACGAGAAGCCGGCGCCCTTCGACGAAATCGGCGGCGACCTGTTCCACCGGCCTTCCATGCACGGTGCGGCAGAGGCAGTCCTCCAGCGCCCAGCCGAGCTTTGCCGCGGCCAGCGAGAAGGCGGAGGGCGCGGGCCAGACCCGAAACTCGTCGGTGGACAGGACGCTGCGCAGCCATTTGGCCGGGCCGAACCAGGACGGATCGCCCGTCGCCAGCACCACGGACCGCCGCCCGCGCGCGGCCAGGAGATCGGCCGCGCTGTCCGCGAAGGGCGAGCGCCAAGTTTGGCGCTCGGCCGGGTGCGCGGACGCCAACATGGCAAGATGCCGCTGCCCGCCGAAGACGACTTCGGCCTGCGCCAAGCGCTCGGCCGCCTCGGGCGCGAGCGTCGCCAGGCCGCCGTCGCCAACGCCGATCAGGTCGAGCCAGGGCGCGCTCATGCCGGGCGGCCCGGGGTAAGCGGGTACGGAGAATGCGAGGAGTCGGTCGGCCCGGAGCTTTGGTCGTTCGGGGCGAACGGACTCCCTCCCCCATGGCCACCCATCACGGCTCGCCTCGTCGGTGCGTCGGACCAAGCACTCCCTTTCATCGCAGCCGTGCGCTCGGGTCGCACGTTGAAGAGAGCGAGGTGGCGCGTTCCGCCCGAAGCCTCGAACAGAACTGCGGTCACTCGGACCTCCGCACGGTACGAGGCGCAACGGAAGTTTCGCTGGGAAGTCAGCCGCGAGAGATGGTAAGGCGCGGCAAGCGGGCGCCCCTGGTCACCCCGCTCGAACGCGCCGGCAAACCGCAGCCCGGACCGACGGCTTTCCGCGAAGACAGGCATGGATATAGATCGCCTCGCCTCGCGCGCGCCAAGAGCGTTGGCTGGGACGGAAGCCTTAAGCGAAGGCGCGTTCATACGAGCCGTCCTTCGCCCTTGGCGGAGGCCGAGCTGCCGTCGCAGGGCGGTCGTACGGCTTGGTTATCAGGAGCAAGGGCAGCGCTCTGCCCTTCGCCCCCGTCCTGCCCGGCCACCGATGCCGCTCCGGCCTCGGCTCCCGCGTCCGATTGCGGACGTTCCGTCCAGCCGCCCAAGGGCTCGGCGCCCGTCGCAAGGCCTGTGGCGAGGGCGTTCACCGCCGCCGCCGCCAGCGCGCTGCCGCCGCGCCGGCCGAGAAGCGTGGCGAAGGGCACGCCGCGCGGGCCGGCGAAGAGTTCGGCCTTGGATTCGGCCGCGCCGACGAAGCCCACGGGAAAGCCGAGGATCGCGGCGGGCGGCTCCACGCCCTCATCCAGAAGTTCCAGAAGGCGGAACAGCGCGGTCGGCGCGTTGCCGATGGCGACCACCGCGCCCGAGAGCTCGCCCCGCTCCACCCAGAGATCGACCTGGGCGGCCGATCGCGTCGTGCCGAGCCGGGCCGCGAGCGGCGCCACCTCCGGCTCGTTCAGCCGGCAAAGCACGGCATTGCCGGCCGGCAGGTGCCGGCGGATCACGCCATGCGCGACCATTTCAGCATCCACCAGGATCGGCGCCCCGGCGGCCAGCGCCGCGCGGCCCGCCGCCACGGCGTCCACCGACAAGCGCAGATCCTCGATGATCTCGACCATGCCGCAGCTATGGGCGAGGCGGATCGCGAGCGTCTGCGCGCCCTCTGGCAGCCGCGCCAGCAACGGTGCCGCCTCGCGCCGGATCGTGGCGAAGCTCGCTTCGTAGATGGCGGCGGGGTCTCTGACATAGTCCAGCGCCATGGCCCGGCCTCAGGACTTCAGCGAACGCGGCCCGAGCGGATGGTCGGCATGGGGATAGGGGTGGTGCGTGTGCGCATGGCCGTGGCCGTGGCCGTGGCCGTGGCCGTGGCCGTGGCCGTGGCCGTGGCCGTGGGAATGCGCATGGTCGTGGTCATGCGGGTGGCCGTGGTCATGCCCATGGGCATGGTCGTGCGCATGGTCGTGGGAGTGGTCATGCGCATGCGGGTGATAGTGCCCGTGCGCGTGAGGATGGTCGTGGTCGTGACCATGATCATGCCCGTGCCCGTGGCTATGACCATGGTCGTGCCCCGCGCCGCCATGGGAATGATCGTGCGTCGTCGCCACTTCGGCCGGAGCGTCCGCAGGGCCCGTGCCGATGCCCTCGACGTGGTGGTGGTGGCTTTCCTGCGGCAGGCCGACCTCCGCTTCGAAGCCCAGAACCTGCTCGCGATATTTGCACATCTGGCAGTTCATGTTGTTCGTGCCTTCGAGGATCTCGTTCAAACGGTCCACGAAGGTTTCGACCACGAGGTCGTGGGCATCGAGATAGCCGGCTTTCAGGAAGCGGACGTCCGGCATGGCGGCGGCCACCTTGTCGGTCGCCGCATAGATGCGGTCCACCAGGATGCCGGTGAACAGGAAATAGGGAAACACCACGATGCGCTTGTAGCCGAGGCGCGAGACATGGGTCAGCGCCGGCTCGACCAGCGGGAAGGTGACGCCGGAATAGGCCGTCTCGCCCCAGCCGAAGCCGAGCCCTTCCCAGAGCATGCGCATGACCTTGGCGACGTTGGAATTGGCGTCGGGGTCGGACGCCCCGCGCCCCACCACCACCAGCATCGTGTCGTGCAGCGGCTCGCCGTCGCGCCAGCCGTCGGCCCGCAGCGCCTCGCGGATGCGCTCGCCGGCGGCGCGGATCATCTTCGGATCGATGCCGAGCTCGCGCCCATAGGTGATGGCGACATCGTTCGCCGCCGCATAGGTGTTGAGCACGGACGGAATGTCGTTCTTGGCGTGGCCGGCGGCGAACAGCATGCCCGGCAGCGCCAGGATATGGTCCGCCCCCTTCTCGCGCAGCGCGTCGAGCCCGGTGCGGATGATGGGCGTGGCGAATTCGAGATAGCCGTAGTCCACCTCCCAGTCGGGCAGGCGGCGGGCGATCTTCTCGGCGAGGCCGCGAAATTCCTCCACCGCGCCGCGATCGCGCGAGCCGTGGCCGCACAGCATGAGAGCCTTCATCGGACTGATCCTCCGTCACGTTGTTGCGCCGGAGAACGGGCCTCGCCCTGGGGCGACGCGCCGCGTCCGACAGTTTCCGCTTCGCGCCCCCGGTTTGGGTCGGCCGTCCTGGAATCGCTTTTGCAAGAGCCCCGCCGAGATCGTCCCGGGCGAGGCACCGTCAGGCCAGCGCCTTAAAGCCGGGATGGTCCGCCACGTCAAACCGGGCGTCGCTCGGGTCGCGCGATCGGGCGCATCTCAGCGCGCGGAAACGCGATGTCCCGCGCCGCCGGGCGGACTTGCCAGCGGGTCCGCCTTTGCCGCAAACCGCGCCTCAAGCCATCCCGCCGAATCGGTGAAGGACTCCCCGCTTGAACGCCTCGCTCGCCTTCGTCCGCCTCAACCGGCGCTGGCTCGCCGCCGGCTTTCTGCTTCTGTTCGCGTCCTCCTTCGGCCAGAGCTTCTTCGTTTCGCTGTCGGGCGGCGAGATCCGGCGTGCCTTCGCCCTGTCCAACGGCGATTTCGGGCTGCTCTACATGGGCGTCACGCTGGCCGGGGCGCTGGCGCTGGCTTTCGTGGGCCCGGTCGTGGACCGCTGGTCGGCGCGGTGGTCGGCAATGCTGGCGGTTTGGGCTCTCGCCCTCGGCGCGCTGCTTCTGGCGCTGGCCCCCGGCCCCGTCGCGCTTGCCGCCGCCCTGTTTTTCCTGCGCCTGTTCGGCCAGGGCTTCTGCGTCCATGCCGCCTATACGCTGCTCGGGCGCTGGTTCGGACCGGGGCGGGCGGAAGGGCGCGGGCGCGCCGTGTCGCTGGCCTCGCTGGGGCTGAACGCGGGCCAGGCGGTGCTGCCGCCGATTTTCGCCTTCGCGATGGCGCCGCTCGGCTGGCGCGGCGTCTGGGGCGCGGTGGCGGCGCTGCTCGTGCTTCTCGCCGTTCCGCTGGCCGCCGTCCTGTTCACGCGCGAGCGCCGCCCGGCCGAGGCGCCCGGCGGCAGCGAAGCCATGGCCGGCTGGACGCGGCGCGAAGCGCTGCGCGATCCGCTCTTCCCGCTTCTGCTGCTGGCCATGCTGCCGCCGGCCTTCATCTCCAACACGATCCTGTTCCACCAAGCCTATCTCGGCGAGCTGCGCGGCTGGTCGCCCGGCCTCTTCGCCTCCGCCCTGCCGCTCTATGCGCTGACGACGCTGGGCTCCCTGCTTCTGGCGGGCTGGTGCGTGGACAAGCGCTCGGCGCGCGCCTTCCTGCCGCTCTACCTCCTCCCGCTCGGCCTCGGCTGCCTCGTTCTCGGCCAGGTGGAAGGCCCCCGCGCCGCCTTCCTGTTCCTCGTCCTCTACGGTCTCAGCGACGGCTTCTCGCTGACGCTCTTAGGAACGCTCTGGCCCGAGGTCTACGGCACGCGGCACCTGGGCGCGATCCGCTCGGCCATCGTGCCGCTCATGGTGCTGGCCGCAGCCCTCGGTCCGGGTCTCGGCGGCGTCCTGATCGACCGGGGCGTCTCCTATCCCCTGATCCTCACGCTCCTCGGCCTCTACTGCCTCGCCGTCTCGGCTCTCATGGTCCCGGTCGTGCGACGGTTGAAGCGACGCGCGCTCGAACCGCAGAGTGGATCGTCGCGGCCCGTTCTGGCAGACTAGCCCTTCACGGCGATTCCGCTCCGCTCCACGATGCGCTAGGGCTCGGGCTCGTTTTCTTCCCCGCCCGCCGGACGCGCCCATGCCTCTCGATCTCGTCTTCCTGCTTCTTGTCGGCGCGGCGTTTCTGGCCGGGTTCATCGACGCCATCGCCGGCGGCGGGGGCATGATCACCGTGCCGGCGCTGCTTCTGGGGGGCGTCGATCCCTTGACCGCGCTCGGCACCAACAAGCTGCAGTCGCTCTTCGGCTCGGGCTCGGCCACCATCGCCTATGCGCGCAAGGGCCATGTGAAGCTCGGCACGCTCCTGCCCGCCGGGCTGCTTTCGGCGGCGGGCTCGGCCGGGGGCGCGCTGCTTGCCACCGCGCTGCCGCTCGACCTGCTTCGAACCCTCCTGCCCTTTCTCCTGATCGCCATCGCGCTCTATTTCGCCTTCAAGCCGGGCCTGTCGGACGTCGACCGCGAGCGCCGCATCTCGCCCCGTCGCTTCGCGCTCGTCGTAGTGCCGCTGATCGGCGCCTATGACGGCTTGTTCGGGCCGGGCACGGGCTCGTTCTTCATGCTCGCCTTCGTCGGTCTTGCCGGCTACGGCGTCCTCAAGGCCACCGCCCACACCAAGTTCCTGAACTTCGCCTCCAATGTCGGCGGCTTCCTCGTCTTCGCGAGCGTGGGAACGATCCACTGGCAGCTCGGCTTCGCCATGGGCCTTGCGCAGTTCATCGGCGCGCGCGTCGGCGCGGCCTCCGCCATGCGCTTCGGCTCCAAGTTGATCCGCCCGCTTCTGGTCACGGTCTGCATCGCGCTCGCCGTGCGCCTGCTCTGGGCATGAGCACAGGGGTGAGGCCGACCCCGGCCCTGATGCTCCAGGGCACGGGCTCGGACGTCGGCAAGAGCGTGCTCGTCGCAGGGCTTTGCCGGCTGTTCCGCAATCGGGGGCTGACGGTTCGCCCCTTCAAGCCGCAGAACATGAGCAACAACGCCGCCGTCGCCCGCATTCCGGAGAGCGGCGAATGGGGCGAGATCGGCCGGGCACAGTGGCTGCAGGCGCTGGCTTGTGGCGCCGAGCCCAGCGTCCACATGAACCCGGTTCTTCTGAAGCCCCAGTCCGAGACCGGCTCGCAGATCGTGGTGCAGGGCCGCGTCGCGGGCGCCGCGCGCGGCGCCGATTATCAGCGCCTCAAGCCGGCGCTGCTCGGCCGCGTGCTCGAGAGTTTCGCGCGCCTGGAGGCGGAGGCCGACCTCGTTCTGGTGGAGGGCGCGGGCTCGCCCGCCGAGATCAACCTGCGGGCCGGCGACATCGCCAATATGGGCTTTGCCCGGGCCGCCGGCGTGCCCGTGGTGCTGGTCGGCGACATCGACCGGGGCGGCGTCATCGCCTCGCTGGTCGGCACCCACACGATCCTGCCGCCCGAGGATCTGGCGCCGATCCGGGGCTTTCTCGTCAACAAGTTCCGGGGCGATCCGACCCTGTTCGAGGACGGGCTCGCCGCGATCACGCGCTTCACCGGCTGGCCGAGCTTCGGCGTCGTGCCCTGGCTGACGGAGGCGAGCCGCCTGCCGGCGGAGGATTCGGTGGCGCTGGAAGCGCGGCGGCCGCCCAGTGAAGGCACGGCCCGCCTTCTCGTCGCCGTGCCCGTGCTGGAGCGCATTGCCAATTTCGACGATCTCGACCCGCTCGCCGCCGAGCCCGGCGTCGAGGTGCGCTTCGTGCGCCCCGGCGAGGCGCTGCCGCCTGACGCGGGGCTCGTCGTCCTGCCCGGCACGAAGTCCACGATCGCCGATCTCCTGGCGTTTCGCCGCAACGGCTGGGACGCCGATCTCAAGCGCCACCACGCGCGCGGCGGGCGCATTCTCGGCCTGTGCGGGGGCTACCAGATGCTGGGCCGGCGCATCCGCGACCCCAACGGCGTCGATGGCGCGATCCCGGAGGCCGAGGGGCTCGGCCTTCTCGACGTCGAAACCGTGATGCAGGGGCCGAAGACCGTGCGCGCCGCCAGCGGCACCTCGCCCGACGGCTTGGCGCTCGAGGGCTACGAGATCCATATGGGCGCGACGGCGGGGCCGGACCGCGAGCGCCCCTTCGCCACGCTTCTCGGCCGGCCGGAGGGCGCGCGCAGCGCCGACGGGCAGGTCGAGGGGACCTATCTCCACGGCGTCTTCGGCTCCGACCCCTGGCGCCGCCACCTGCTCCAGAGCCTTGGCCTGTCCGGCCCCGAGACCGCCTACCGCGCCGGCATCGAGGCCGCGCTCGACGCCATCGCCGCCCGGCTGGAACAGCATCTCGACGCCGATGCGCTCCTGCGCCTGGCGCAGCGCGCGGGCGACTGACCTAAAGGGCCGAAGCGCCTCGCTGGGCATGCCGAAAGCATCGCGCTTCCAGACAGCTTCCCTGCCATCCGCCCCGGCTCACGCCCGCCGGATCGGGCGGCCTCCAGATTGCCGGAACATTGCCGAATCCAGACGGGAAATTCACTCGACTTCCCGGCCGAGGTTTTTAGAAGCGTTCCAAAGAATGGATTCAAGGGACAATCCGATGCCGACGCATTCGCCTTGGGTGGACGATCCAGAGGGCTACGGCCGGGTCAGCCGCATGCTCCATTGGGGCATGGCGCTGCTTCTCGTCTGGCAGCTTCTGTCGGCGGTGGTGCGGGCCGTCGCCGAGCATTCGCCGCTCGACGCCTTCTTCTGGAGCACGCATGTCGGGACCGGCTTCACCATCGCGTGGCTGGCCATTCTGCGCGGGGCCTGGGGGCTGGCCAACCTGCGCCGCCGCCCCGCGACGGAGGGGCCGGCCCTCCTGCGCAAAGCCGCCGCGCTCGGCCATATCGCGCTCTACGGGCTTTTGATCCTCGTTCCCGCTCTCGGCATTCTGCGCGCCTTCGGCAAGGGCCGCGACCTCACGATCTACGGCCACCAGGTCTTCGCGCCGGTGACACCGGGTCCCAACGCCGCTCTCGGCTCCTTCGCCGGCGAAGTCCACGAGTTTCTCGGCTGGACCCTCTTCGCCCTCATCGCCGGCCACATCGCCATGGCGCTCTGGCACGGCTTCGTGCGGCGCGACGGGACGCTCGGCTCCATGACGCGCGGTCCCGCCGCGCGCCGCCTCGCCGCGCGGGGGTAAAGCGGGGTGCCTCGCCTATGGGGAAGCGCGTCCGCGCCCCTCACTCGCCTTCGAGATAGGCCTTGAAGCGCGGCGCCCAGGTCGGCTCCCAGCGCGACAGCGGCGGGCGGTTGTCGGCGACGTCGGCGGCGGCCCAGCGGATGCGCTTCTCGTCGGTCTCGCGCGTGGTCTCGTTGTCGGGGCAGAGAATGTAGAAGTCGCCGGCCTCCAGCCGCTCCAGCATGAAGTCCACGGTCTCTTCCGGCGTCCAGGCGCCGGCGGGCTTCTCGGTCCGGTCGCGGCGGGTCAGATCGGTCCAGACGAAGCCGGGGATCAGCAGCGCGGCCTCGACGCGGTTGTCCGGCCGGTTCCGCAGCTCGTGCTGGAGCGCCTCAGTCAGAACCTTCACCCCGGCCTTGGACACGTTGTAGGCGGGGTCGCCCGGCGGCGTGGTGATGCCCTGCTTGGAGCCGGTGTTGATGATGAGGCCGGGCTGGCCGTGCGCCAGCATGCCGGGGCCGAAAATGCGCGTGCCGTTGATGACGCCGCCCAGATTGATCGACAACACCGCGTCCCACGCGTCCTGATCCCCGAAGATCGAGGAGCCCGGCTGGATGCCGGCATTGTTCATGAGGACATGAACGGGGCCGAGCGTGTCCGCCACATGCTGAGCGGTCTTGGCGAGGCCGGCCCGGTCGCTGACGTCGCAGGCCGCGGCGAGAACGCGCCCTTCCTCGCCGCCCGCCAGCTCGCTCAAGGCCTCGTGAGCGCGGACCAGTTCGTCCATGCGCCGATCGACCACGGCGACCTTGAGCCCCATGGCGACGAAGCGCTTGGCGGCGGCAAAGCCGATGCCCGTCGCGCCGCCGATCACGACGGCGGTGTGGAGGGGTGCGATGGCGGGGTGGTGCATGGGGGTCTCCCGGCGGTTCGAAGCGTCGAAAAGGGAGATAGCAGCCCCACGCCCCAAGGCGAAAGCGGCAAAGACGCCGCGACATTTTGACGGGACGGGCCGAGAAGGCTCGTCACCTACGCTCAAAGTCGCGTGCGATGGATTGACGCCCCGGAGCGCGGACGCCACCCTATGTCACCCATACAGCCCTTTGCTTCGCGCCTTTTCGGATTGCCGCCCTTCGTGATTCTCGACCTTCATTCCGCGTCTCGGCACGAGCTCCTGGCCGAAATCGAGCGCCTGCAAGGTCTGATCGCCTCCGTGCCGCTCGCCCCGCTGCTGCCAGATGGAGAGAGCCAGAACGACCAGATGCGCGAAATCGCCGAGATGCGGGCGGAGGCCGCGAGCTATCTGAGGGCCGCGCGCCGGCTGGCGCGCGAAGGCCACGACGCGCCCGAGCCGCGCTCCGCCTTGAGCGGCGGAGCCGAGCGCGAGCCGGCGGAGGCGGGCGATCTCGCCTCCCGGCTTCGCCGCAGCGAGGCGGCGCGCCTCATGTCGGAGGAGCGCTTGGCGCTGGCCTTCGAGGCGTCGGGCTCGCTCGGCTGGTGGGATTGGGACCTTGCGGCCGACCGGGTCTATGCCGGCCCCTATTTCGCGGGAATGTTCGGCGTCGACGCCGAGGAGGCCGAAGCCGGGGTGCCGATCCAGCTGTTCGTGGAGGGCATCCACCCCGAGGATCGGCCGCGCGTGTCGGAGGCGATCGCGACGGCGGTGTCGAAGGGCAGCGATTTCAGCGAGGACTATCGCCTGCTCAGCAAGAGTTCGGGCAACGTGACCTGGGTCCACGCGCGCGGTCGCGCCTTCAACGACGCGACCGGCCGCCCCTTGCGCTTTCCGGGCGTGGCGATCGACACCACGGCCTATCGCGAGGGCGAGGCGCGCAAGGCGGCTCTGGTGGATCTCGGCGAGCGGCTGCGCGAGCTTCACGATGTCGGCGAGATCGCCTTCGCGGCCGCCGAGGCCATGGCGAGCCAGCTTCGCGCGAGCCGCGCCGGCTTCGGCGTGGTGGACCCGGTCCAGGAAACGGTGATCATGCAGCCCGACTGGCGCCTGCCGGGCACGGCCAGCATCGCCGGTCTGCATCATTTCCGCGACTACGGCTCCTTCATCGACGACCTGAAGCGCGGCGAGACGGTGATCATCGAGGACGTGTCGGCCGATCCGCGCACGGCGCTCCACCGCGCCTCGCTGGAGACGATCGGCATCCGCGTCCTTCTCAACGTGCCGATCATCGAGCACGGACAGTTCTCGGCGGTGATCTTCGTCCACTACGACCAGCCGCACCAGTTTTCCGAGGCCGATCTTCGCTTCGTGCGGGCGGTGGGCGACCGCGCCCATGCCGAGATCGGGCGCAGCCGCGCCGAAGAGCGCGAGCGGATGCTCAACCACGAGCTGAGCCATCGGCTGAAGAACACGCTCGCCATGGTGCAGGCGATCGCGTCGCAAACGCTGCGCAACGCGCCCGACATGCTGACCGCGCGCGAAACGCTGGGCAACCGGCTCGCCGCGCTCAGTCGCGCGCACGACCTGCTTCTGGGCCGCAGCCAGGACACGGCCGACATCCGCACCGTGGTGGGCGACACGCTGGCGCTTCACGACGACGGGCAGAACCGCATCCGCCTCGGCGGCCCAGCCATCGAGATCGGCTCGGACGCGGCGCTGTCGCTTGCGCTGATCCTACACGAACTCGCCACCAACGCCGTGAAATACGGCGCCCTGTCCGTGCCCGAAGGCGGGGTGGATCTGTCCTGGAGCACGGGTGTTCTGGACGGCGCGCCGGTGTTCCGCCTCGTTTGGCGGGAGCGCGGCGGGCCGCCCGTCCTGGCGCCGAGCCGCCGGGGCTTCGGTTCGCGGCTGATCGAGCGCGGCCTGCCCGGCTCGGTCGGCGGCAGCGTCGAGCACAGTTTCGAGCCCACGGGCCTCCAATGCCGGATCGAGGCGCCGCTCGCGGCCATTCGCAGCCCGCAGGTCTGAAGGCGTCTCGCGGGCATTCCAGCCTTGCCGTCGCTGATTTCGGAGGCTGATTCGAACCGGCGGACCAATGCGGACCGACACAGAAAAATGGCGATTCGAAGCAAGTCGTTGGCTGGGTTCGTAGACTGGAAACCTTTCCGGTGTTCGCGCCTTTATCGGACATGAGCACGCCAGCAAAACATGCCGTTGCCCTCGTCGCCGAGGATGAACCCCTCCTGCGCATGGAGGCCGTCGACCTCCTGGAGGACGCCGGCTTCACCGTGCTGGAAGCCGCCAACACGACCCAGGCTCTCCGCCATCTGGCGGACACCGAAACCATCGAACTGCTCTACACAGACATCGAGATGCCCGGCCCGATCGACGGGATCGATCTGGCGCGCCAGGTCGCCGCGCGCTGGCCGCAGGTGTCGATCGTGGTCTGCTCCGGCCGGGTTCAGCCGGACGCGAGCGACCTGCCCCGGCAGGCGCGCTTCCTGCCCAAGCCTGTCAGTTCGGCCCTGATCCTCAGCGCCTTGGAAAAGGCGATGCCGACCGGCTGACAGGCGAATGCGCCGCCTGGCTGGCATGAGCCGGACGGCGCATCCGCAGCTTGACGAGATGACCGACTGCCCGCTGCCCTTCGCCGGCGATCCCCCTGAATCGTTTGACTTGAGGCCCAGGGGGGTTATCCTCCCGCGCTGGATGGTCCCGCGGCGCGACATGCGTGCGCGGGCTAAGAGGGAATGCGAAGGGCCGACTTAAACCAAGGGCCCGGATCGCAGCCGACCCCGCGACTGTAGAGCGGCGAGGTTTCTCCACCGGCGGTCTTTCCGCCGGAAACGCCACTGGGCCTTGCGACCCGGGAAGGCAGGAGAGGACCCGTGACCCGCGAGCCAGGAGACCTGCCATCCCTTGCGAAGGCGGCCATGTCGGCCGCCGTCACGGAGGTTGATGCCATGATCCGAACCGCCGCACCGGCCGTTCCCCACACCGACGCACCGGCGCAGACGCGCCTCCTCGTCGCCGCTTTCGCCCTGTCGCTCGGCGCATTCCTTGTCTGGGGCGCGGGCTTTGCCAGCGCCGACGCGCTGCACGACACCGCGCACGACGCCCGCCACGCCATGGGCCTTCCCTGCCACTGACGCCTCCCCGCTCCGTCGCACCGCGTCTCGCCGGCCGACGCTGAACCCGGATTCGTCTCGTCTTTTCGGACGCGCGCTCGCTCGCCAGCGAGGCGCCGTCCGCGCGCAGGATTTCGCCCATGCTCACCCGCACCCTTTCGGCCGCGATCTTCGCCGGCCTTTTCGCCGGCTTGCTCGTCACGCCCGTTCAGCAGGCCAAGCTCGTTCCCTTGATCCTCGCGGCGGAAGTCTACGAGGAAGGCGGCGCGCCCGCCGGCCACGACCATGCCGCCAGCCTAGCCCTCGTCTCCCCCGCGCTCGCCCATTCCGGCCACGAGGGCGGCGAGACGACGACGCTGGTGGAAAGCCGTACCGGCGGCTCGATCCTGGCCAATCTCGTGCTCGGCTGCGGCTTCGCGCTCTTGCTCGCCGCCGCAAGCCTTGCCGCCAACCGGCCGATCACCTTTCGCAACGGCGCGCTCTGGGGCTTGGCCGGCTTCGGCGCCGTGACGCTCGCGCCCGCGCTCGGCTTGCCGCCGGAGCTTCCCGCCATGCCGGCCGCCGATCTGGCCGCGCGCCAGCTCTGGTGGCTCGCCACCGTCGGCGCATCCGTGGCCGGGCTCTGGCTGGTCGTTCTGCGCGGCTCCACCGCCGCCCGGCTCGCGGGCCTCGCGCTTCTCGTCGCGCCGCATCTCTTCGCCGCGCCCCATCCCGCCGATCTGGCCAGCCCCATTCCGCCGACGCTGGCGGCCGAGTTCGCCGTCGCCTCGCTCGCCGTCTCGGCCCTGTTCTGGGTGCTGATCGGGCTCGGCGCCGGGCTCGCCAGCGATCGGCTGGTGCGAAACGAGCGCCGGGCCGCGGCCCTCTCGGCGTGAGCGTTCACTTCGTTCTCGGCGGCGCGCGCTCGGGCAAGAGCCACCATGCCGAAACCCTCGTCATGGCCTCCGGCCTCCAGCCCGTCTATCTCGCGACGGGCCAGGCCTTCGATACCGAGATGGAGGAGCGCATCGCCCATCACCAAGCGCGCCGCCCCGCGCCCTGGCTGACGGTGGAGGAGCCGCTGGATCTCGCCGGCGCGCTGCGGCGCGAGGCAGGCGAGGGCCGCGCCCTCCTGGTGGACTGCCTGACGCTCTGGCTCAGCAATCTCCTCCTCGGCGAGGCCGACATTCCGGCCGAGGCGGCGCGCCTGTGCGAGACGCTGCGCGGCCCCCTGCCCGGTTTCGTGGTGCTCGTTTCCAACGAGGTCGGCCTATCCATCGTCCCCGAAAACAAGCTCGCCCGGCGCTTTCGCGACGAGGCCGGGCGTCTTCACCAACAGATCGCAGCGCTGGCAGACCGCGTCACCTTCGTCGCCGCCGGCCTGCCCCTCCCTCTCAAAGGCTGATCCCATGCGCAAGATTCCCGCCACCGTCGTCACCGGCTTTCTCGGCGCCGGCAAGACCACGCTGATCCGCAACCTCCTGCAGAATGCCGAGGGCCGGCGCATCGCCCTCGTCATCAACGAGTTCGGCGATCTCGGCGTCGACGGTGACATCCTGAAAGGTTGCGGCGTGGAGACCTGCCGCGAGGAGGATGTGGTCGAACTCACCAATGGCTGCATCTGCTGCACGGTCGCCGACGACTTCATCCCCACCATGGAAAAGCTGCTGGAGCACGCGGACCGGCTCGACCATATCGTGATCGAGACCTCCGGCCTCGCGCTGCCGCAGCCGCTGGTGGCCGCCTTCAACTGGCCCGAGGTGAAGGCCCGCGTCACCGTGGACGGCGTCGTCACCGTGATCGATGCGGCGGCGGTTGCGGCCGGGCGCTTCGCCGATGACGAAGCGAAGGTTCAGGCGCAGCGCGAGGCCGACGAGAGCCTCGACCACGACAACCCGCTGGAAGAGCTGTTCGAGGACCAGATCCGGGCCGCCGACCTTCTCGTCCTGTCCAAGGCCGATCTCGTCTCGGACGAGGAACTGGCGCGCGTGCGCGAGGAGGTGACACTTGTCGCCGGGCGCAAGCTCGCCCTCGTGACGGCAAGCCAGGGCAAGCTACCGGCCGACGTGCTTCTGGGCCTTGCCAGCGGTACGGAGGACCATATCCACGAGCGCCGCTCGCATCACGAGATCGAGCACGAGGGCGGCGTGGCGCATGACCACGACGATTTCGAGAGCCTCGTGGTGGAGACTGGCCCGCTCGCTTCGCCCGACCGGTTCGTTGACGGGCTGAAGGGTCTGATCGCCGCGCACGACATCCTGCGCCTCAAGGGCTTCGCGGCCGTCGAAGGCAAGGCGGCGCGGCTTCTCGTGCAGGCCGTCGGCGGGCGCGTCGAGGCCTATTACGATCGGCCCTTCGCGCCCGGCGAAGCGCGCGCGACCCGTCTCGTGGTGATCGGCCTGCACGACGCGATCGAGGAAAACGAGGGGGCGATCCGCGCCGCCATCGCCGCGCTCGCCTCCACTGAAGCCCAGGCGGCGGCGGAGTAAGCGGCCTTGCATCTCCTCGCCGCCCAGCGCGGAACGATCGCGGACGGCGCGGAGGCGGTGGATCTCGGGCAGAGCCCGGGCGAGATCCTGTTTCTCTCGGCCGCCGACACCGAGCTGGCGGCACTGGCCGGCGCGGCGCGCCGGCTGGGTCTCGGCTCGGCCGAGCTGCGCCTCGCCAATCTCCTGCGCCTCTCGCACCCGATGTCGGTCGACACCTATCTCGCCCGCATGAGCGCGCGGGCGCGGCTGGTCGTGGTGCGGCTGCTGGGCGGCGAGCGCTACTGGCCGCATGGATGCGAGGCGCTGCTGGCGGCGGCGCGGGCGGGCGGGTTCGACTTGGCCATCCTGCCCGGCGACGAGAAGCCCGACCCCGGTCTCGACCGGTTTTCCACGCTCGCTCCCGAGACGCGCGACCGCCTCTGGTGCTTCCTTTGCGAAGGGGGAGCTGCGAATGCGGACGGGTTTCTGGAAAGCTGCCGCGCGCTGCTGAAGGGCGAGCCGCTGACGGGCGAGGGGCCGGCGGGCGAACCGCGCCCGATCCTCAAGGCGGGGCTGCTTGCGCGTGGCGAGACCTTAAGCGAAGGCGATCCTCGCCAGGTCGTGCCCGTCGTCTTCTATCGCGCGCTCGTGCAGAGCGGACAGACGGAGGCGGTCGAGGCCCTGTGCGACGCGCTGGAGACCCAAGGGCTGGCGCCCCTGCCGCTCTTCGTCAGCAGCTTGAAGGACCCCGTCAGCGTCGAGACGCTGCGTGCGATCTTCGCGCGCCATCCCCCTGGCGTCGTCGTCAATCTCACGGGCTTTGCCGTTTCCACGCCGGGCGCCGCGCACAAGGGCACGGTGCTGGACGAGACCGGCGCCGTGGTGTTGCAGGCGGTGCTGGCGAGCGGCGCGCGCGAGGCCTGGGAGCGCTCGAGCCAAGGCCTCTCCGCGCGGGACCTCGCCATGAGCGTCGCCCTGCCGGAGGTGGACGGGCGCGTTCTCAGCCGCGCCATCGCCTTCAAGAGCGCGGCGGAATGGGACGCCCTGACCGAGATCGATCTCGTGTCGCACCGGCCGGAGCCCGATCGGCTCCGCTTCGTGGCGGAGCTGGCCCGCCGCTGGGCCCGGCTGCGCACGCTGGCCCCCAAGGAGCGGCGCGTCGCGATCGTGCTCGCCAATTATCCCAACCGGGACGGGCGCATCGGCAATGGCGTCGGGCTCGACACGCCGGCCGGTACGGTGCGCGTTCTGGAGGCGCTGCGCGACGCCGGCTATGGGCTGTCGGACTTTCCCCAAAGCGGCAATGCGCTGGTGGAACATCTCCAGGCCGGGCCGACCAATTCGGGCGAGCGCGCCGGGCGCCTCGTGCGCGAGACCCTGTCGCTCGACGCCTATCTCAGCGCTTTTGCCGGCTTACCTCCCGAATTGCAGGCTGCGATGGTGGAGCGCTGGGGCGCGCCGGAGGCCGACCCGTTCTTCGATCCAGAGCGCGGCTTCTGCCTGCCGCTCGCCCGGTTCGGTCAAGTCATGGTCGGCATCCAGCCGGCGCGCGGCTACAATATCGACCCGAAGGAAACCTATCACGCGCCGGACCTCGTGCCGCCGCATGGCTATCTCGCCTTCTACGCCTTCTTGCGCGAGCAGTTCGGCGCCGATGCGCTCATCCACATGGGCAAGCACGGCAATCTGGAATGGCTGCCGGGCAAGGCGCTGGCGCTTTCGGAGCGCTGCTGGCCCGAGGCGATCCTTGGCCCCCTGCCGCATCTCTACCCCTTCATCGTCAACGATCCCGGCGAGGGCACGCAGGCCAAGCGTCGGACCTCGGCCGTCATCATCGACCACCTGACCCCGCCGCTGACACGCGCCGAAAGCCACGGCCCGGCGCGCGATCTGGAAAAGCTGGTGGACGAATATTACGAGGCGAACCAGGGCGACGCGAGACGCGCCGCGCTCCTGCGCAAGGACATTCTGGCGCTTGTGGAGGCGAGCGGTCTCGGCGCCGACGCGGGGCTCGCGCCCGGCGAGGCCGGCGACGAAGCGCTCGGCAAGCTCGACGCCTGGCTCTGCGATCTCAAGGAACTTCAGATCCGCGACGGGCTGCATGTCTTCGGCGTCGCGCCCGAGGGACGGCTGCTTACAGACCTCACGGTGGCGCTCGCCCGCCTGCCGCGCGGCACGGAAGGCCCGGACGCCTCGCTGCACCGGGCGCTGGCGGACGATCTCGCGCTCGGCTTCGATCCGCTGGACTGCGACTTTTCCACAAGCTGGGCTGGCCCTCGCCCAAAGGTTCTTCACAGCCTGTCCACAGACCCCTGGCGCACGATGGGCGACACGGTAGAGCGGATCGAACTCCTGGCCGCCCGGCTCGTCTCGGGCGAGGACGCGGCCGAGCCGGGCTGGAGCCGCACGGCGGCCGTGCTGGCCGAGATCGAAACACGGCTGATGCCAAGCGTCACCGCCTGCGGCGCGGCGGAGATCGCGGGGCTGTTGCGCGGTCTGGAGGGTTGTTTCGTCGCCCCCGGCCCTTCCGGCGCGCCGACGCGCGGGCGGCCCGACACGCTGCCGACGGGGCGAAACTTCTTCTCCGTCGACACGCGCGCCGTGCCGACGGAAGCGGCCTGGCGCCTCGGCCGCCTGTCGGCCGAGCGGCTGGTGGAGCGTCATTTCCAGGACCACGGCGAATGGCTGAGTTCGGTCGGCCTCACCGCCTGGGGCACGGCGAACATGCGCACGGGCGGCGACGACATCGCCCAAGCGCTGGCCCTGATGGGCGCCAAGCCGACATGGGACCGCGCGTCGGGCCGCGTCACCGGCTTCGAAATCGTGCCGCTCGCCCGGCTCGGGCGACCGCGGGTGGACGTGACGCTGCGCATTTCCGGCTTCTTCCGCGACGCCTTTCCCGACCAGATCGCGCTCGTGGACCGCGCCGCGCGGGCGATCGGCGCCCTGGACGAGGAACCGGCCGAGAACCCGATCGCCGAGCGGATGCGGCGCGAGGCGACTGAGGCCGAGGCGCGCGGCCTCGGGCCCACCGAGGCGCGCCAACTTGCCGGCCACCGCGTCTTCGGCTCCAAGCCCGGCGCCTATGGCGCGGGGTTGCAGGCGTTGATCGACGAGGGCGGCTGGACCAGCCGGGCGGATCTTGCCGACGCCTATCTCCATTGGGGCGCCTATGCCTACGGCGCGGAGGCCGAAGGCCTTCCGGCGCGCGAAAGCCTGGAGCGGCGGCTCACGGGCGTCGAGGCCGTGGTGCAGAACCAGGACAATCGCGAGCACGATCTTCTGGATTCCGACGACTACTACCAGTTCGAAGGCGGCATGTCGGCGGCGGTGGAAACGCTCTCGGGCCGCGCCCCGATCGGCTACCACAACGACCATTCGCGCCCCGAGCGCCCCGTGGTGCGCCGGCTGGACGAGGAGATCGCCCGCGTCGTGCGCGCCCGCGTGGTGAACCCGAAATGGATCGCCGGCGTCATGCGCCACGGCTACAAGGGCGCCTTCGAGATGACGGCGACGGTGGACTATCTCTTCGCCTTCGCCGCCACCACCCATGCCGTGGCCGACCGGCATTTCGACCTCGTCCACGCCGCCTTTCTGGAGGATGGCGAGGTCTTGGACTTCCTGGCCCGAAACAACCCGGCGGCGCTGGCCGAAATGCGCGGGCGCTTTGCCGAGGCCATCAGGCGCGGGCTCTGGCATCCGCGCTCCAACTCCGTCAGATTCGCCCTCGAACCCGATGCACTCGAATCCGGTGCCCTCGAACCCAGCGCCCTTGAGGCGGAGGAAGCGTTGCCATGAGTGAGAAATCCCCCCTTGTCGCCGCCATGAGCGAAGAGGAACTCGACGCCCGCCACGCCGAGAAGATGCGCAAGAAGAAGGCCGCGCGCGACAAGATTCTCGCCACCAAGACGCAGGAAAAGGGCCTCGTCATCGTTCACACCGGCAAGGGCAAGGGCAAGTCCACCGCCGCCTTCGGCCTCGTTTTCCGCGCGCTCGGCAACGGCATGAAGGTCGGGATCGTGCAGTTCGTGAAGGGCAAGTGGGAAACGGGGGAGCGGCGCGCGCTGGAGCGCTTCGAGGGCGAGGTGACGATCACCGCCATGGGCGACGGCTTCACCTGGGAAACGCAGGACCGCCAGCGCGACATTGCCGCCGCCCGCGCCGCCTGGGAGCGGGCCAAGGCGATGATCGCCGACGAGGAGCACGACATGGTGATCCTGGACGAGCTGAACATCGTCCTGCGCTACGACTATCTCCCGGTCGAGGAGATCGTGGACTTTCTGCGCGACCACAAGCCGGAGATGAAGCATGTCGTCGTCACCGGCCGCAACGCGCGCGAAGAGCTGATCGAGTTCGCCGATCTGGTCACCGAGATGGAGATGGTGAAGCACCCGTTCCGCTCCGGCATCAAGGCGCAGCGCGGCATCGAGTTCTGACGCCTCGCTTCCCCTTCCCCGGCCCGGGCGGCTCAGTCGCCGTGCAGCTTGAGCGCCGGGCCCTTGGTCGGGGAGATCATGTCGGCGGCGATGGCGACCGTGCCTCTGACATGGCCGAGCACACGCCACTGGTGCTTGCGCTGCAGGGCGTTGTAGGCGGCGGTGGCGAAATGGCCGTGGATGAGGAAATCGTCCTTGGCGCCGAAGCCGATCATGCCCACCGCCCCGGCGCGGCCGAGCGAGATCAGCCGGCCCTTGTCGGAATAGTGGAAGGGCTCGACCGGATCGCCCTTGGCGAGGATCGGCAGGGTCTCGGTGAGATAGTCGGCCTGCTGGCTGGCGGCCTGGGCGGTCGGCGGCAGGGGCTGCTTCGCGCCGGGCGGCGTCAGGCTCGCCGCGTCGCCCATGACGTAGACATGCTCGTCCACCGTGCTGCGCAGCGTCGCGTCCACAACGATGCGCCCGCGCTTGTCCATCTCGAAGCGGCCGAGATCCTTGAGCAGCGGATTGCCGACGAGCCCGGCGGCCCAGACCGCGAGGTCGCAGGGCCAGCGCTCGCCGCTCTTGGAATAAACGGCGTCGAGATCGATGCGCGAGACGTTCACGTCGGTCACGGTCTTGATGTCGAGATGGCGCAGCCGCTCGGTGAGCTGCCGGCGCAGCTCCGGCTCGGCGCCGGGCATGATCTCGGGCGCGGCCTCCAGAATGGTGATGCCAAGCAGCTTGCGGCGGCGCTCGGCCTTGGTCTGGTCGAAGAAGCCGCGCTCGGAGCGGCGCAGATGCGCGGCAAGCTCCGTGCCCGTCGCACCCGAGCCGACGATCATCACCTCGGCCGGCTCGCCCGATTCGCGCGCCTCGATCATGGTGGCGATGAACCGGTCGCGGAAGCGGTCGGCATCGGCCTTGGTGTCGAGCCGCACGGCATATTCCCGAACGCCGGACGTGCCGAAATCGGGCACGACGCCGCCCAGCGCCACGACGCAGATGTCGTAAGCCACGCGCCGCTCGCGCGCCGCAATGGTGCCGTCCTCGCCGGGAATGGGGGCCAGCACCACCTCGCGCCGGTCATGGTCGAGCGCGCCGACGCTGCCCTGCTCGAAGCGGAAGCCGCGCATCTGGCCGAGCATGTAGAAGGACATTTCGGCGAGCGAGGAGGACACGGTGCCGGCGGCGAACTCGTGCAGCCGGGGCTTCCAGAGATGGGCGAGCTCCCGGTCCACCAGCGTCACGTCGAGCTTGCCGTGGTGAGCGAGTTGGGAGGCGAGTTCCAACCCGCCCGAGCCTCCGCCCAAAATGACGATGCGCGCTCGCCCGGTGCCGCCTGCCATGGTTCTCGTCCCCTCGTCTCGCCTCGCGGCCGACCCGCCGCCCATGTCGCGCGCATCCGCGCCGTCGCTCAAGCGAAAAGAGCCGGCGGAAGCCGCCGGCCTCGCGGCGTCAGAAGCCGCCCGTGCCGAGCAGCCCGGTCAGCCCGACGATGATGAGATAAAAGGCGACGATGTAGTTCAGGAGCCGGGGCATCAGGAGGATAAGGACGCCGGCGATCAAGGCGACGATGGGCTGAACGGTGATGATCTGCATGGAAGGCTTGTCCGTGTTTGTGGGTCTTGCGGGCGGGCAGAGAGATGGGGTCAGCCCATGTACCAGCCATGGCTGACGGTGATGGACTGGCCGGTGAGCGCCTTGGAGCCGAAGCCGGCGAGGAAGATCGCGACCTCCGCCACGTCCTCGACCGTGGTGAACTCGCCGTCCACGGTGCGCCCGAGCATGATGCGGCTCACCACCTCCTCCTCGGGAATGCCGAGCGAGCGCGCCTGTTCGGGGATCTGCTTCTCCACCAACGGCGTGCGCACGAAGCCGGGGCAGATGACATTGGCGCGCACGCCATGCGGCCCGCCTTCCTTGGCCGCGACGCGGGCGAGGCCGAGAATGCCGTGTTTGGCGGCGACATAGGCGCTTTTGAGCGCCGAGGGCTCGTGCGAATGCACCGAGCCCATATAGATCATCGAGCCGGATTTCTGGCGGTACATGTGCGGCAGGCTGGCCTTGGTGACGAGGAAGGAGCCGCCGAGATGGATGTCCACCACGCGCTTGAACTCCTCGTAGGGGAAGTCCTCGATCGGGTGGACGATCTGGATGCCGGCATTGGCGATCGCCACGTCGAGCCTGCCCCAATGCTGCGCGACGCGCTCGATCCCCGCCCGCACGGCGGCCTCGTCGGTGACGTCCATCGTCAGCGCGATGGCGCTGCCGCCGGCCGCCTCGATCTCGGCCGCCGCCTCCTCGGCCGCCTCGCCCTTCAGGTCGGCGATCGCGACGCGCGCGCCCTCGCGCGCATAGCGCCGGGCGATCTCGCGGCCGATGCCCGACCCCGCCCCCGTGATGACCGCGACTTGCCCTTCCAGACGCATGGCGCCCTCCGATTCCCTGCCCCTCGCGGGAAGGAGAATAGTCCGGCGCGCCGGCGTGAAAAGGCCGCGAGCGCGCCGCCATGCTGCATTGCGTCCTCGCGGATGCGCATTTTCCTTTCGCCCCTCCCCGTCCCCGTTATATGGCTGCGGCCGAACAGGGCTCTTGAGTTACGACGGTCGGCGCGAAAGGACTTCCCCCGATGCAGGCTTCACGGATCGACGGAAAGGCGACGGCCGCCGCGGTTCTCCAGACGGCCAAGGCCGGCGGCGAGGCGTTGCGCGCCAAGACCGGCGTGCAGCCGGGCCTGGCCGTGGTCATCGTCGGCGAGGACCCGGCGAGCCAGGTCTATGTCGCCAACAAGGGCCGCACGGCGGAAGCCTGCGGTTTCCATTCCGTGACCCATCGCCTGCCCGCCGACGTGCCGCAGGCCGAGCTTCTGGCCTTGATCGACCGGCTGAACGCCGACCCCGCCATTCACGGCATCCTGCAGCAGCTGCCGCTGCCCAAGGGGCTCGACGCCGACGCCGTGATCGGGCGCATCGACCCCGACAAGGACGTGGACGGGCTGACGCTGGTGAACGCCGGGCGCCTCGCCAGCGGCCAGACCGACGAGGCCTTCGTGCCCTGCACGCCGGCCGGTTGCATGGTTCTCCTGCGCAGCGTGCTGGGCGACGATCTCTCGGGCAAGCGCGCCGTGGTGGTCGGGCGCTCCAATCTCGTCGGCAAGCCCATGGCGCAGCTTCTGCTGCTCGCCAACGCCACGGTGACGGTCGCTCATTCGCGTACGAAGGATTTGCCGGCGCTTTGCCGCGAGGCGGACATCCTGGTTGCCGCGATCGGCCGCCCGCACTTCCTGCGCGCCGACAGCGTGAAGCCCGGCGCGGTGGTGATCGATGTCGGCATCAACCGCGTGCCCGCGCCCGAAAAGGGCGAAGGCCGGACGCGGCTCGTCGGCGACGTCGCCTCCGAGGAAATCGCCACGGTCGCCTCGGCCTTGACGCCGGTTCCCGGCGGCGTCGGGCCGATGACGATCGCCATGCTCATGGCCAACACGCTGGCAAGCGCCTGCCGCGCCGCCGGCGAGCCGCGCCCGCGCTTCTGATCGTTACTCCGGCTGAACCAGCTCGCGCCGCGCGGTGTCCACCACGGCGCGGGTGAGAGGGGTCAGGCGCTCGGCGGCAAGCCGGCTGACCTGCCAGAAGAGCGGCGTGTCGTAGGGGCGGCCGGGCAGGAGTTCGACCAGCCGCCCGGCCTCCAAATGATCCCGCACCAGGGAAACCGGGTTCAGACCCCAGCCGAGCCCGAGCCGGCAAGCGTCCACGAAACCCTGCGTCGACGGCAGCCAGTGCGTGGGATGGGTGATCGCCTCGCCGAAATTGGCCGCGATCCAGCCGCTCTGCAGCCGGTCCTTGCGGTTGAAGGTAAGGGCGGGCGCGCGGCCGAGCGCCTCGGGCGTCACGCCTTCCGCGAAATGGCGACGGACGAAGGCGGGGCTGGCGGTCGCGACATAGCGCAGGCTCCCGAGCGGCGTGGAGCGGCAGCCCTGCACGGGCTGGGCAAGAGCGGTGACGGCGGCGAGCACCCGGCCGCGCCGCAGCCAATCCGCCGTATGGTCCTGATCGTCCACCGCGATGTCGAGAAGCGGGTCGCTTTCCTGCGCAAAATGGGCAAGCGCCGGAAGAAACCAGGTGCCGAGACTGTCGGCATTGGTGGCGAGCGGCAGGGTCGGGCGCAAGGCGCCCTCGTTCTCTCCTGCCAAGGCCGGCAGCTGCGCGAAGAGCTCGGTTTCCAGAAGGCCGACCTGATCCATGTGCCGGCAAAGCCAGTCGCCCTTCTCGGTCGCGCGGCAGGGCTGGCCACGCTCCACCAGAACCGTGCCGACCCGCTCCTCGAGTTGCCGCACGCGCTGCGACACGGCCGAGGGCGTGACGTTCAGGACGCCCGCCGCCTTCTCGAAACTGCCGGTGCGGATCACCGCCGCCAGCGCGCGCAACGCGGGATAGTCCAGCATCTCGCCATTAGCTCCGCTTCATCAGCCTAAATCGGTTTAACGCCCCTTCATCGCCGTGTCATGCTAGCTCGTCCCCATTCGGACGCGGGAAGGCGCACAGATGGACATGACGGCCTATGGCACGGGGCTGACAACGGGGCTGACGCTGATCCTGGCGATCGGCGCGCAGAACGCCTTCGTCCTGAGGCAGGGGATCATGGGGGCGCATGTCTTCGCCGTGTGTCTGGCCTGCGCGGTGTCGGACGCGCTTCTCATCACGCTCGGTGTCTCAAGCTTCGCGCGCGTCGCCGCCGTTCTGCCCATGCTCGACCCGGCGCTGCGGCTTCTCGGGGCGGCCTTTCTCGTCTGGTACGGCGCCAAAAGCCTCCACCGCGCCTTTCGCGCCAGCGACGCGCTGCAACTGGCGACCACGGGAGCGGGCAACCGGGCGCAGGCGCTCGCGACCTGCCTCGTGCTGACCTGGGCCAACCCGCATGTCTATCTCGACACGGTGGTTCTGATCGGCAGTCTGTCGACGCGCTTTCCCGGCCGCGAGCTCGCCTTCGGAGCGGGCGCCGTCACCGCATCCTTCGGCTTCTTTTTCGCGCTCGGCTACGGCGCGCGCTGGCTGCGCCCTGTCTTCGAGCGCCCCAGCGCCTGGCGCGCGCTGGAACTGGCGATCGGGCTCGTTATGTGGGGCATCGCCGCCAAGCTTCTGCTCGGCGCCTGACCGGACGAAAAAAGCCCCGCATCGCGTGATGCGGGGCTTTGGAATGGCGCGAGGAGCGAGGCGGCTCAGGCGTCCTGGCTGGACTCGTCGGGCACGCCGGGCTTGGCCGGCGCGGCGTTGGCGTCCGCGCCCACGGCGACCTTCGGGCCGCCCTTGGACACGCCCACCATGGCCGGGCGCAGCACGCGCTCGCCGATGGCGTAGCCTTCCTGCACGACCTGCACCACCGTGTTGTTCGGCAGCTCGGCGTTGGGAATCTCGAACATGGCCTGATGGAAGTTGGGGTCGAAGCGCTGGCCCTCGGGCTCCAGCTTCTTCACGCCGTGGCGCTCCAGGGTGGACTGCATGGCGCGCCCGGTCAGTTCCACGCCCTCGGCCAGCGTCTGCAGGCCGGCATCGGCCTCGCGCGCGCCCTCGGGGATCGCCTGCAGCGCGCGGGCGAGATTGTCGGACACGGCGAGCATGTCGCGGGCGAAATTGGCGACCGCGAACTGGCGGGCGTCCTTCACTTCGCGCTCGGTGCGGCGGCGAAGGTTCTCCATGTCGGCGGCAAGGCGCACCAGACGGTCCTTCACGTCGGCGTTCTCGGCTTCCAGCTCGGCGACGCGCCCCTGCAGCGCCTCGTGCGCTTCCGCGCCGGCCCAGCCGGAGGGCTCGGCGCCCGCTTCGCCAGCATCGGCATGCGCGCCGGGCTCCTGCGCCCCGGCGGCCGCGCCCGACACGCCGGACCCTTTGAAATAGGCCGCGCCGCCAGCGGAATACGCGCCGGCCTCGTCCGCGTGGTCGTTCACGTGCTTTTCGCTCTCGCCTGTCATGGGGCACTCCTGTTCGCGTCAAAGGGACGGGCCGGCCGGGCGCCGCCGTGCGGCCGCCGCGCCAGCCCTCCGAAGGGTTCGTCGCTGCGGCATATCGAATGAGGCGGGCCGGAAATCAAGGCCGGCGCGACGGCGCCCCGCTCGCCAGAAGGCGCGACACCAGCCGCGCGGTGTAATCCACCATAGGAACGATGCGGCGGTAGTTGAGCCGTGTCGGGCCGATCACCCCCACCGCGCCGATCACCCGCTCCTGCGAATCGGAATAGGGCGCGATCACCAGCGAGGAGCCCGAGAGCGAGAAGAGCTTGTTTTCCGAGCCGATGAAGATGCGCACGCCGTTGCCCGCCTCGGCCAGATCGATCAGCTCCATGATCGAGGTCTTGGACTCCAGATCGTCGAACAGATGGCGCAGCCGGTCGAGATCGTCGGCGGCCGACACGCTGTCCAGAAGATTGGCCCGGCCGCGCACGATGAGGCGCGAGGGCTGGCCGGCGCCCTCGCCCGCCCAGACCGCCAGGCCGGCGTCGACCAGCTGGCGCGACAGCTCGTCCAGCTGGCGCGAGGTCTCGGCCTTCAGCGTCTCGATGCGCCCGCGCGCCTCGCCCAGCGTGCGCCCCACCACATGGGCGTTCAGGAAGTTGGCCGCCTCCACCAGCTGCGCCGCCGTGATGCCGGGCGGCAGGGCCAGGACGCGGTTCTCCACCTCCCCGTTCTCGCCCACCAGCACCACCAGCGCGCGCGCCGCGTCGAGGCGCACGAACTCGATATGCTTGAGGCGCGGATCGGCCTTGGCGGCGACCACGATGCCCGCCCCGCGCGACAGGCCGGACAGAAGCTGCGAGGCTTCCGTCAGCAGGGCGTCCACCGGGCGGCGCTCGCCATGGTCGCGCACCTTCTCCTCGATCTCGGCCCGCTCGCGCTCCGGCACGTCGCCGACCTCCAGGAAGGCGTCCACGAAGAAGCGCAGGCCGACCTCCGTCGGCAGGCGCCCGGCCGAGACATGCGGCGCGTAGATCAGGCCCAGCGCTTCGAGATCCGACATGACGTTGCGGATCGAGGCAGGCGAGAGCGAGTTGGACAGGAGGCGCGACAGGTTGCGCGAGCCCAGCGGCTCGCCCGACTCCAGATAGGAGTCCACGATTAGGCGAAAGATCTCGCGCGAACGCTCGTCGAGCGCGCCCGTGAGGGCGCTCTGGCCGGACAGGAGTTCGGCAAAGGGGGGCAACGTGCGCTTCATGCCTCTCTTATAGGGAGGCCAGGGGTTTGCGCCAAGGCGGGCGGCATCGGGCAGCCGCGGGGTGTCCGGCACGGGCGCCGCCTCTCCCGAACCCTCTTCTCTTCCAGCGCTATTCCCAATCCGGGCCGCAATCATTAAGAGGCGGGTTCAAGCTTTGTTAATGCGGATCACCTTGCCTATGCGGCCTTCCAAACGCCAGAACGACGAACTGCGTCCCGTTTCGCTGGAGCGCGGCGTTTCGCGCCATGCTGAGGGCTCGTGCCTCGTCAAGTTCGGCGACACCCATGTCCTGTGCGCGGCGAGCCTGGAAGAGCGCGTGCCGGGCTGGCTGAAGAATTCCGGCAAGGGCTGGGTCACCGCCGAATACGGCATGCTGCCGCGCGCCACGGGCGAGCGCATGAAGCGCGAGGCGGCCAGCGGCAAGCAGAGCGGCCGCACGCAGGAGATCCAGCGGCTGGTGGCGCGCTCGCTGCGCGCCGTGGTCGATCTCCAGGCGCTGGGCGAGCGCATGATCACGGTGGACTGCGACGTGATCCAGGCCGACGGCGGCACCCGCACGGCCTCGATCACCGGCGCCTTCATCGCCCTCTCGGACTGCCTGTCCTGGATGGAGACGCGCGGCATGCTGAAGCGCGACAAGGTGCTGAAGGACCATGTCGCCGCGATCTCCTGCGGCATCTACAAGGGCGAGCCGATCCTCGACCTCGACTATCTCGAGGATTCGGCGGCCGACACCGACGCCAACTTCGTGCTCACCGGGCGCGGCGGCATCGTCGAGATCCAGGGCACGGCCGAGGGCGAGCCCTTCTCGCGCGCCGAACTCGACGCGCTGATGAAGCTGGCCGAAAAGGGCATCGGCGAGCTGGTGACGCACCAGCGGCAGTGCCTCGAAGGCTGATAAAGATGTAGCCTCGGATCAGTTTCGGGGCGCATATCTCATGACGACGGACGGGGCCGTGCGCGCCGCCTTTCAAGCAATCGACAGGCAGCCATGACGCACTCCCCTCTTCTCGACCCCGCCGGCGGCCCGCTCCTGATCGCCAGCCACAATGGCGGCAAGATCGCCGAATTCCGCGAGCTTCTGGGGCCGCTCGGCTTCGAGGTGGTCTCGGCGGCCGACAAGGCCCTGCCCGAGCCCGAGGAAACCGGCACGACCTTCGAGGAGAACGCGGCGCTGAAGGCGCTGGCCGCAGCCAAGGCGACCGGCCTTCTGGCGCTCAGCGACGATTCGGGGCTGGTGGTGGACGCGCTGGGCGGCGATCCCGGCATCTATTCCGCGCGATGGGCGGGTCCCGACAAGGACTTCACCATGGCCATGCGCAATATCGAGGAGAAGCTGCAGGCGGCCGGCGCCACCACGCCGGAGCGGCGCACCGCGCGCTTCGTCGCCGTTCTCTGCCTCGCCTCGCCCGATGGCGAGACGCGGCTTTATCGCGGCGAGGTCGAGGGCACGATCGTCTGGCCGCCGCGCGGCACGCTCGGCTTCGGCTACGATCCCTGCTTCCTGCCGGAGGGCGAAACGCGCACCTTCGGCGAGATGCAGTCGCAGGAGAAGCACGGCTGGGTGCCGGGGCAGCCCGACGCCCTGTCGCACCGGGCACGGGCGTTCCAGATCTTCGCGCGGGAGGCGCTTGGGCTCGCATGAACGTCATGATGGCGCCCGCCAGCCCCCTTGCCCGCCCCATTTCGCAGATCCGCCCCTACACGCCGCCCGCCGGCGAGCCGGGCTTCGGGGTCTATGTCCACTGGCCCTTCTGCGCGGCCAAGTGCCCCTATTGCGACTTCAACAGCCATGTGCGCCACCAGCCGGTGGACCAGGGGCGCTTCGTCGAGGCCTTCCGCCGCGAGATCGCAGCGCAGGGCCGGCGCACCAAGGGCGAGACCGTCACGTCCATCTTCCTCGGCGGCGGCACGCCCTCGCTCATGGAGCCCGCCACCGTCGCCGCGATCCTCGACGCGGTCTCGGCCCAGTGGACGGTCGCCGGGGGCGCCGAGATCACGCTGGAGGCCAACCCGACCTCGGTCGAGGCGGAGCGCTTCCGGGGCTACCGCGCGGCCGGCGTCAACCGCGTCTCGCTCGGCGTCCAGGCGCTGAACGACGCGGACCTGAAGCGCCTCGGCCGGATGCACGACGTGTCCCAGGCGCTCGGTGCCATCCGGCTGGCGCGCGAGATCTTCCCGCGCCTGTCCTTCGACCTCATCTATGCCCGGCCCGGCCAGAGCGTTCCAGCCTGGGAGCGCGAGCTTTCGGAGGCGATCTCGCTCGCCGCCGACCATCTCTCGCTCTACCAGCTGACCATCGAGGAAGGCACGATCTTCCACGCCCTGCACAAGGCGGGCAAGCTGGTGGTGCCGGACGGCGAGCTTTCGGCCGATCTCTACGAGGCGACGCAGCAGCTGACGCTGTTCCACGGCCTGCCGGCCTACGAGATTTCCAACCACGCCGCGCCCGGCGCGGAATCGCGCCACAATCTCACCTATTGGCGTTACGGCCTTTATGCCGGCGTCGGCCCCGGCGCCCATGCCCGCCTGCCGGGCAAGGACGGCGCGCGCCATGCCGTGGCCAACGAGAAGCATCCCGAGACCTGGCTGAAAATGGTCGAGGACTGGGATTCGGGCGAGGTCGAGGACGAGGCGCTCGCCTCGCACGAGCAGGCCGACGAGCTGATGCTCATGGGCCTGCGCCTCGTGGAAGGCATCGACCTCAAGCGCTGGCGCAAGCTGGCCGGGCGCGACATCGACGCCGAGGTCGAGGCCGAACTGACCCGCCACGGCATGATCGAGCGCATCGGCCCCGATCGGCTGCGCGCCACGCCCGCCGGCATGCTGGTGCTGGATGCGGTCGTCGCCGATCTGGCGTGAGAGGCGCGGTGGCAAGTGGCGCGCGCCGGTTGGGCGACGCATCGAAGTCGCTTCGGGGCAGGCGCTGCCGCTCCAATGCTGCGGCGGCCGAGTCTCCGTGCCTTCGCTCCGGCCCCGCCTCGCCGGTCTGTCCGAGGCGCAGCCTTTTGTCGACATCCGGACGCGCGGAACGCAGTGCCGGGCGGAACCGGGTCGCGGGATCGTCGCCGGCTCGCGCGCACGGCAGCGCAGCGGGTGCGACGACGCTTCGGCCCGCCCTCCGAACATTGCGAGACGCGTCGACGCCGCGAACTGTCCTGCCGCGTTCCGTGAGCTCCGTATCGGCGCGTCGTCTCCGCGCTGCCGCGGTGGCCTGGAAAGCCCGGCCTTGAGCGGCCCGGCCGCCACGCTGGCGCTCTACGCCCTGGCGGCGCTCGCTGAGATCGCGGGCTGCTTTGCCTTCTGGGCGGTGGTGCGGCTCGGGCGCTCCGCCCTCTGGCTCGCGCCGGGCCTTGCCTGCCTCGTTCTTTTCGCTGTTCTTCTGACCCGGGTCGATGCCGCCTTTGCCGGTCGCGCCTATGCCGCCTATGGCGGGGTCTACATCCTGGCCTCGCTCGTCTGGCTCTGGGCTGTCGAGGGCGTGCGGCCCGACCGGTTCGATCTCGCCGGCGCCGCGCTCTGTCTCGGCGGCGCGAGCCTCATCCTCTTCGCACCCCGGGGCGCCGCATGAGCGACATGGCCGACGACCACCAGAACGACGATACGCTGCCGGACGACGCGGTGGTGGAGGATCACGCCATGGAGTCCGGCGCGAGCTTTCTCGTGCGCGGCGCGACGCTGCGCGCGCAAAAACCCGAGCCGGCGCTCTATCTCGTGGCGACGCCGATCGGCAATCTTTCCGACATCACGCTGCGGGCGCTGGACGTCATCGCGGGGGCGGACTGGCTCGCCTGCGAGGACACGCGCGTCACGCAGAAGCTTCTCGCCCGCTACGGCATCCGCCGCCGCCTCGTCGCCTATCACGACCACAACGCCGCCGAGGCGGGCGCGGGTCTGCTGGCCGAGTTGGAAGCCGGCCGCTCGGTCGCGCTCGTGTCCGACGCCGGCACGCCGCTCGTCTCCGACCCCGGCTTCCGGCTGGGTGAAGAGGCCATCAAGCGGGGCCTTCCCGTCATTCCCATTCCCGGCGCATCGGCGCCGCTGGCCGCTCTTCTCGCTTCCGGCCTGCCGTCCGACAGTTTCTTCTTTGCCGGCTTCCTGCCCGTGAAGGACGGCGCGCGCGTCACCAAGCTGGAAACGCTCGCCCGCATTCCCGGCACGCTTCTCTTCTTCGAGGCGCCGCACCGGATCGCTGAGAGCCTCGCCGCCATGGCTGAGGTGCTGGGCGCGCGCCCGGCCGCCGTCTGCCGCGAGCTAACCAAGGCCTACGAGACGATCTATCGCGGCACGCTGCCCGAACTGAGCCACCTGTTTGCCGCGCAGGAGCGGGTGCGCGGCGAGATCGTCGTCTGCGTCGGCCCGCCGGGCGAGGACGCGGCCGCGACCAGCGGCGATGTCGACACGATCCTGCGCGGGCTTCTCGCCGAGATGAAGCCGGCAAAGGCCGCGCAGGAGGCGGTGAAGCTCACCGGCTTTTCCCGCCGCGACCTCTACGCCCGCGCGCTGGAGCTGAAGGGCGAATGAGCCGGGCCGGCGGCGATGGCGCAAAGCCCGGCCTCCAGCGAAAGCGCGCCTTCTTCCGCAAGGGCCACCGGGCCGAGACGCTGGCGGCCTGGGCGCTGCGCCTCAAGGGCTACCGCATTCTCGCCGTGCGCTATCGCACCCCGTCCGGCGAGATCGACCTCGTCGCCCGGCGCGGCGCGCTGGTCGCCATTGTCGAGGTGAAGGCGCGCCCGACGCTGGAGGCCGCCATGAACGCCGTGACGCCCGCCGCCCAGGCGCGCATCGAGCGCGCCGCCGATCTCTGGCTGTCTCGCCAGAAGCGCACTGCCGGCCTCTCCATGCGCTTCGACATCGTCGCCGTCCTCCCACGCCGCTGGCCGGTTCATGTGAAGGACGCGTGGCGGGGGACGCTTTAGAGACGCGCTCCGCCTGAGCCCCTTAGACGCCTGCGCCGGGGCTGCTGGCGGGGCGAGGGTCATGGGGCTCCGGCGGCATCGAGGGCGCGACGGGCGAAGCGGCCTGCCCCCTTGAAAAGGGCGCGGCGAGTTCCGGCACCATGACCGGGCGGCTGGTCTGGCCGTAGATGCGTTTCTCTATGGTGCTGGCGAGATCCCGCGCCAGGGCGCGATCCACCCGCGCCCGGTCCTGCGCGATGGACAGCATGGCCCCGGCAATGCCGTTCACCAGGGTCTGGTCGAGCGACAGGACGTTGAAGCGCGAAAGCTCCGTGCCGGCCGTGTCGCGCAGCACCACGGTCGCGCCCAGCTTGTTGGCGTCTCCCGCCAGAAGCGACATGAGCGGGTTCTTGTAGGCGAGGAGAACCAGCGTCACCTCCACCTTCGTCGCCTTGCCTTCGCTGATGCCGATGATCTGCGAGGGAACGGTCTGGCGAACCAGCGAGAGAATGTCGGTCTCGGGTTTCAGCGATTCGATGGCGCTGACGCTCACCTCGCGCACGGCGAGCGGGCCGGTCGTCTCGACCACGGGCCTGGCGCAGCCGGACAGAAACGCGGCGAAGGCGAGCGCCGCGAGCAACCTGAAAACCATGGGAAACCGATTTCTGCTGGGGAGATGGAGCGTCGGCTTTAGCGCCTCCTCCCTCAGCCGCAACGGGGGCGGCGGCGCCCGCCATCACCATGGCGTGAGACCTTTCGCGCTTGGGCGCGCCTGTGGCCGGCGGGTCACGATCCGCCCCGCCCCGTGGACAGAGGCCCCGTTCCCCTCTACCTCGGCGGGGACGGAACCGTTCGGGGAACACACCGCATGTCGCTCAAGGTCGCGGTCCAGATGGACCATGTGTCGGGCATCACCATCAAGGGCGATTCCACCTTCGCCCTCTGCCTCGAAGCCGAGCGGCGCGGGCACCAGCTCTTCCACTACACGCCGGACCGTTTGTCGCTGCGCGACGGCGTCGCCACCGCGCGGGTGGAAACGCTGAACCTCGTCGAGGAGCAGGGCAAGCATTTCACGCTGGGCGAGCCGCACAAGGTCGATCTCTCGAGCATGGACGTGGTGCTTCTGCGCCAGGACCCGCCCTTCGACATGAACTACATCACCTCCACCCATATCCTGGAGCGCATCCACCCGAAGACGCTGGTGGTCAACGACCCGGCCTGGGTCCGCAACATGCCGGAGAAGATCTTCGTCACCGAGTTCGCCGATCTCATGCCGGAGACGATCATCACCAAGGACCCGGCCGAGATCGCGGCCTTCCGCGCCGAGTTCGGCGAGATCGTCCTGAAGCCGCTCTATGGAAACGGCGGCGCCGGCGTCTTCCACCTGACCAAGGACGACCGCAACCTCTCCTCGTTCCTGGAGACCTTCGCGCTCCTGTTCCGCGAGCCCTTCATCGCGCAGCGCTATCTCAAGGACGTGCGCAAGGGCGACAAGCGCGTCATCCTGATCGACGGCGAGCCGGTGGGCGCGATCAACCGCGTGCCTTCCGAGACCGACGCGCGCTCCAACATGCATGTGGGCGGGCGCGCCGAGCCGACCGAGCTCACCGTGCGCGAGCGCGAAATCTGCGAGCGCATCGGCCCCAAGCTGAAGGAACGCGGTCAGGTGTTCGTGGGCATCGACGTGATCGGCGACTATCTCACCGAGATCAACGTCACCTCCCCCACGGGCATCCGCGAGGTGAAGCGCTTCGGCGGCGCCGACATCGCCGCCCTGTTCTGGGACGCGGTCGAGGCCAAGCGCTGAGCGTCTCGCGCGGCCTCGCGCAACCGACGAAGCCTCCGCGCATTTCTGAACGCGGGCTGAACGGGGCGTTCGGACCCCGTTCGGCTTGGCCGCATTAGATTGGCATCATCGAACTCGCGCCTCCATCCGGATGGTTCCTCATGACGAAAGCTCGTCTCTTCTCCCTGGTCCTGGCTGGCGCCGCTCTCGTGCCCGGCCTTGCCAGCGCCGCCTCGGCCATCGCCACCACGAACGTCAACCTGCGCGCCGGCCCGTCCACGGCCTATCCGCCGGTGAACGTCGTGCGCGGCGGCGAGGAGGTGCATGTCTTCGGGTGCTTGGCCAACCGCGCCTGGTGCGACGTGGACTTCTACGGCCAGCGCGGCTGGATCTCCTCCAGCTATCTCGCCTATGTCCGGGGCGGCCAACGCTACACCGGGCCGCGCGTCGTCGGCTATATCGGCGCACCGACGGTCACCTATTCCTTCGGCCGCTATTGGGACAACCACTATCGCGACCGCGACTTCTACCGCGACCGCCGGCGCTGGGACGGCATCTACGGGCCGCGCATCTTCGACCGTGGCCCGCCCCCGCCGCCGCGCCCGCGCTACAGCGGCTATTACGACGCGCCGCCCCCGCCTCCTCCCCCGCCGCCGCCCGGCTGGGAGCGGGACCGCCGCGACCGCTTCGAGCGGGACCGCGACCGGTTCGAGGGCCGGCGAGACCGGGACCGTTTCGAGGACGGCCCGCCGCCCCCGCCCCCACCGCCGCCCGGCTGGGAAGATTACTGATCGCATCGAGGCGGCGCCGCAGGGCGCCGCCTTTGCTTTTGGGAGTGTGCCTGGAGTTTTGACGAGCTCGATCGGGAAAACTCTCTGCGATCGTCCGGAATGCGCGACTTCGTTCGCTTAAGCCGCAACGAACCGGGTGAGAGTCAGGACATTGTCTCCTTGATACGCAACAGTGCCGGTCTCGGCGTAGCCGAGTTGTCGCGCGATCTTCAGCGAGGCGGCGTTATCCGGGCTGATGATGCACACCGTCCGCGCCGTGCGATGCGCCATGTCGAACCATTCATGGGAAGCGAGGACGGCTTCCCGGGCATAGCCCTGGCCCCAGACGGACGGATGAAGGGTCCATCCCGATTCGGGAAACGGATCGAAATCGGGGCCGAGCCCACGTTCCGATCGAAACAGGCCCGCGCGTCCGATCACGCGGCCGCTGGCCTTCTCCTCGATCGTGAACATGCCGTAGCCGAAGCTGACCCAATGGCCCACCTGGGCCAGGCAACCGTTCCAGCTCGCCTCGCGCGAGGTCGGCTTTCCACCGAGATAGCGAAACACCTCGGGATGCCCGTTCAGTTCGTGATGCTGTTCGAAATCGGCGGCGGATAGCGGACGAAGACGGAGGTGTTCGGTCGTGATCATCACAGCATTGAACATGGGAAGCGCGTCCGGGCCAAACGATTCTCGAGCGTCCTTGCGCACACGCCGAGCGCGACTTAGTCTCACCCTTAGAATGAAACTGGAATCGAAAGGCGGGCATGGTATCGCGCGTGAGAACCGTCGCCTTTCAGGGCGTCGAGGCGGTGCCGGTCGATGTGCAGGTTCTGGTGGCGCCCGGCAAGGTCGGCATGAGCATCGTGGGTCTGGCCGACAAGGCGGTGACGGAAAGCCGCGAGCGCGTTCAGGCCGCCTTGCACGCTTCGGGCCTCGCCATGCCGCCCAAGCGCGTCACCGTCAATCTGGCGCCCGCCGACCTTCCCAAGGAAGGCTCGCATTACGACCTGCCCATCGCGCTCGGCCTTATGGCCGCGCTCGGCGCCATTCCCGCCGACGCCCTCCAGCGCTTCATCGTGCTGGGCGAGCTCTCGCTGGACGGGCTGGTGACGCCGGTCAGCGGCGTCCTGCCCGCCGCCATGGCCGCCAACGCGCTCGGCCTCGGCCTCATCTGCCCGGAGGGTGGCGGCTCGGAGGCAGCCTGGGCCGATCCCGAGATGGACATTCTCGCGCCCCGCTCGCTTATCCAGGTCGCCAATCATTTTCGCGGCACGCAGCGCCTCGCCCGGCCCGAGCCGACGCTCGAGGACGCCAGCGCCCATCCGCTTCCCGACCTTCAGGATATCAAGGGACAGACAATCCCCAAGCGCGCGCTGGAGATCGCGGCGGCCGGGAATCATAACCTCCTGATGGTTGGGCCGCCCGGTTCGGGCAAGTCCATGCTGGCGCAGCGCCTGCCCTCGCTTCTGCCGCCTCTCGGCCCTCGCGAACTGCTCGACGTTTCGATGATCGCCTCCGTCGCCGGGGAGCTCTCAGAGGGGCGCCTCTCCGCTCGCCGGCCGTTTCGCGCGCCGCATCATTCCGCCTCGATGGCCGCCATGGTGGGAGGCGGGCAGCGCGCCCGGCCCGGCGAGGTCTCGCTGGCCCATCACGGCGTCCTGTTTCTGGACGAGCTGCCGGAGTTCACGCCCACCGTGCTCGACTCGCTGCGCCAGCCGATCGAGACCGGCGAGTGCGTCATCGCCCGCGCCAACCATCGCGTGACCTATCCCGCCGCGTTTCAGCTCGTCGCCGCCATGAACCCGTGCCGCTGCGGCATGGCCGGCGAGCCGGGCCATGTCTGCGCGCGCGGCCCGCGCTGCGTCAGCGACTATCAGGGCCGCCTCTCCGGCCCGCTGCTCGACCGGATCGACCTGCGTGTCGACGTGCCCGCCGTCACCGCGCTGGATCTCATCCAGCCCGGCGCCTCCGAACCCTCCGCCGTGGTTCGCGCCCGCGTGGAAGCCGCCCGCGCCCTCCAGAGCCGACGCTACGAAGCCCTTGGCCTGGCCCCCGGCACCACCAACGCCCGCTGCCCGGCCGACCGGCTGGAACAGGCCGCCGCGCCCGACAGCGCGGGCCTCGCCCTCTTGCGCGACGCCGCCGAGCGCATGCGCCTGTCCGCGCGCGCCTATCACCGCGTTCTGAAGGTCGCCCGCACCATCGCCGATCTCGCCGGCGCCGATGCCATCGGCCGCGCGCATCTCGCCGAAGCCCTCTCCTATCGCAGCCTGCCCGAGCGCCTGCAGGCGGCTTGAGGGCGAGGGGAATGGCGGGGCTGCCGCCCCGTGCCCCGCCCGGGGCCTGACGCCCCGGAACCCCCGCGTTCTTTCGGGACTCTTTTCCGACCCCAGGGAGGGCCAGCGGCCCTCCCTGGGGTCGGACATCAGCTCGAAAGGAAACGGGGTCCAGGGGCCTCGGCCCCTGGCAGGGGTGCAGGGGACGGCCGTCCCCTGCCTCTCCCCTCAGCCCAACAACGCTCGCGCGCCGGGCAGGTCGATCAGGGGCGTCTGGGGGCGGGGGCCGATCTGGGTGATGATGTGGCCGGCGGCGAGCGCACCGAGGGCGGCGCTCTTTTCGTGGCCGAGGCCGGCGGTGTAGCCGCGCAGGAAGCCGCTGGCGAAGAGGTCGCCGGCGCCGGTCGTGTCGACCAACGTATCGACGGCAGTGGCGGGATAGGCCGTGGCCTGGCCGCCCTCGATCACGACGCAGCCGTCCGGCCCGCGGGTGACGATGGCGAGGCGCTTGGTGTCAGCGCCGATGCGGGCGAGCGCGTCGTCGAGATCCTCGGTCTCGTAGAGCGCGAGGGCTTCGGACTCGTTGGCGAAGACGATATCGACCGTGCCGGAGCGCATGAGGTCGAGGAATTCGGCACGGTAGCGATGGACGCAGAAGGAATCGGACAAGGTCATGGCCATTTCGCGCCCGTTGCGATGGGCGATGGCGGCGGCCTGGAGAATGGCGTCCTTGGCGCGCGGCGGGTCCCAGAGATAGCCCTCGAAATAGGTGACGAGGCTGTCGGCGACGACGGATTCTTCGATGTCCTCGGGGCCGAGCTCGACGCAGGCGCCGAGATAGGTGTTCATGGAGCGCTCGCCGTCGGGCGTGACGAGGATCATGCAGCGGGCGGTGGGCGGATCGCCGGCGAGCGGCCGGGTCTGGTAGTGGACGCCGAGCGCCTGGATGTCGTGGGCGAAGATCGTGCCGAGCTGGTCGTCCGAGACCTTGCCGAAATAGGCGCCGCGTCCACCGAGCGAGACAAGGCCGGCGGCCGTATTGGCGGCGCTGCCGCCCGACATTTCGATAGCCGTGCCCATGCGGCCGTAGATGTCGAGGGCGCGGGCCGTGTCGACCAGAGTCATGGCCCCTTTTTCGATCCCCGCCTCGCGCAGGAAGGCGTCGTCGGTGCGCGAGAGGATATCGACGATGGCATTGCCGATCGTCAGGAGGTCGAAACGGGACATGGCGGGTTTCTTCGTGGGAGGGGCCGAAAGGAGGGCGGAGCGCCCTTATCGCATTGCCGCGAGGCGGAGGCCATCCCATCTTGACGCTGCGCCAATGCCGGAGCCTTTCGATGATTTTTCGTGCCGCCTTTCTTGCGATCCGGGACGTGTTCTCGCCCCCGTTTCGCGCCGTGTTCTGGAAATCCCTCGGGCTGACGGCCGTGGTGCTGGTCGCGCTCTGGTTCGCGGTGCGCTGGCTGTTCCAGACGGTGGCGATCCCCTTCTTCGCGCATTTCGCGCCCGACATGCCGGCCTGGGTGGACAATGCCGAGAGTTTCGCCGGCTGGGCTGCGGGGCTGCTGCTGGCGGTGCTGCTCGCGTTCCTGATCGCGCCGGTGAGCGCGGTGATCGCGGGCCTATTTCTGGACGACGTGGCCGAGGTGGTGGAGCGGGATCAATATCCCGGCATGCCGGTCGGCCGCGCCCTGCCGCTCGGGCGCAGCGTGGTCCTGTCGCTGAAGTTCTTCGGCGTGGTGATCCTCGGCAATCTTCTCGCCTTCACGCTGCTGCTGGTGCCGGTGGTGAATTTCGGCGCCTTCTTCGTGGTGAACGGCTATCTCTTGGGACGGGAATATTTCGAGTTCGCGGCGCTGCGCTATCGCTCGGAGGAGGAAGCGCGGGCGCTGCGCAACCGGCACGGGCTGACGATCTTCCTCGCCGGCCTCGTGCTCGCCGCCTTCCTGTCGATCCCGATCCTCAACCTTCTGACGCCGCTCTTCGCGGCGGCGACCATGGTGCACCTGCACCAGCGCATCTCGCAGCGGGAAACCTCGCCCGAGTTCACCCGCCTGGGCGCGTCGCCCCAGGAGGCAAGGGTTGCGGCCCGGGAGGAGCATCCGGCAGCGCGATGAGCGGGGCCGGCTGGTCGCACCATTTCTCGTCGGCCTTGCAGAGATCGGCGATGACGCAGTGCTCGCAGTCGGGCTTGCGCGCCTTGCAGACGAAGCGCCCGTGCAGGATCAGCCAGTGATGGGCATGGCGCAGGAAGCCCTCTGGAATGATCTTGAGGAAGCCTTCCTCCACCGCTTCCGGCGTCTTGCCGGGGGCGATCTTCAGCCGGTTGCCGATGCGCAGGATATGCGTGTCGACCGCCAGCGTTTCCTCGCCGAAGGCCGTGTTCATGATGACGTTGGCCGTCTTGCGGCCGACGCCGGGCAGCCCTTCCAGCGCCTCGCGCGAGCGCGGCACCTCGCCGCCATGCTCGTCGCGCAGTATTTCCGACAGGCGCTGGACGTTCTTGGCCTTGGTGCGGAAGAAGCCGATCGTCTTGATCGCCTCGCGGATCTCGTCCTCGCCGAGCGCCGCCATGGCGTCGGGCGTCGAGGCCCGCGCGAAGAGGCCGCGCGTTGCCCGGTTCACCCCCGCGTCCGTCATCTGCGCCGAGAGCACCACGGCCACGAGAAGCGTGAAATTGTTGACATGCTCCAGTTCCGAGGTCGGGTGTGGCCTCTGAACGGCGAAGCGGCGGAAGATTTCGGCGATCTCCTCGGCCGAATAGGGAATGGCGGGATGGCTCTCCGCCGCCTTCCGCCTAGTTTCGCGGGCGACCGTCGCCCCGGACTTGGTAGCGGCCTTGGTGCCAGCCTTGGCACTCGGCTTGGCAGTGGATCGGGCGGGCGCCTTGGCGGCCTTGCCCGGCTTCGGCGCGGCTGGCTTGCGGTCCGTTCCCTCCGAGGCCGACGCGCCATCCTTGGCGGCCTTAGGTGCGCGTGGTTTCGTCGCGGTGGGCTCCGCCTTGTGCGCGGGGGCTTTCGGGGAGGCGTCTTTGTCTGCCATGCTCGGCCTTCGGAACGGGGCGGGCGGACAGGGAGCCCCAGCGCCCGGATCGCTTTTTCTTGGAACGAATCCAGCCTGGGAGGCAAGGGCGGATGAGCACAGCCGAACGGAGCCCAGCCGACACACCCCTCTTCGAGGCGCTGCTGACCCCCTATCGCTCGCTCGGGCGGCGCGGCTTCCACGTCACCATGGCGCTCTTCGGAGGGGCCAGCTTCGTATCCGGCCTCGCCTTCGTCTTGAACGGCGCCTGGCCCATCGTCGGATTCTTCGGCCTCGACGTGGCGTTGCTCTGGTTCGCCCTGCGCGCCTCGTTCCGCTCCGCCCAGGCCCGCGAGGAAGTCTCCGTCTCGCGCACCGACCTTTCGATCCGCAAGATCTCGCCGCGCGGCGCCGTGCGCGAGGCCCATTACAATCCGGGCTGGGCCCGCTTCCTCGTCCGCCGCCATCCCGAATTCGGCGTCACCCACATGAGCGTCACCGGCGAAGGCCGCGCCACCGAACTCGGCGCCTTCCTCAACCCCGACGATCGCCACAGCTTCGCCAAGGCCTTCGCCCGCGCGCTGGCGGACGCCAAGCGAGGTTGAGGTTGGCGGGGCTGCCGCCCCGAACCCCGCTCGGGAACGAGTTCCCGAACCCTTCCTTTCTTTTGGAACGTCTTTTCGAACTTGGGGAGGGCCACGGGCCCTCCCCAAGTTCGAACATAGGCTCAAAAGGAAATGGGGTTCAGGGGCCTCGGCCCCTGGCAGGGGTGCAGGGGACGGCGTCCCCTGCCCTCACTCGCGCGGACCAGCCGGCGTGTCGTCGTCTTCGTCGTAGTCGAACACTTCGTTGAGTTCGAGAATGCGGTGGGCCATGGCGAGGAAGTCGTCGCGAATGCGCTGGTGCAGGATGACGGCGATCTCGGGATATTCCTGCAGCATGCGGCGGAACAGCGGGCGCGAGATGCGGATGAAGTCGCAATCGGTGGCGGTGACGGCCGAGGAGGGGCGGCGCGTGTCGGCCATGAGCGCCATTTCGCCGAGCAGCGTGCCCCGGCCGACGGTCATGGCGATGCGGCGCTCCTCGCCCTCGCCTTCCACCAGATGCACCTCGCCCGAGGCGACCACGAAGCCGGCGTCGGCGCGGGCTTCGGCGCGAAACAGGATTTCGCCCGCGCGCAGGGCGCGATGCTCGGCGCCGAAGGCCAGAAGGCGGAGTTGGTCGCGCGAGAGCTCCTGAAACAGGGGCACCTCGCCGAGAACCTCCATGTCGCTTTCGAGGCTCATGCCACGCGGTTCGTTTCTCCTGCGGCGCGCGGGTGTCGCGCGCGCGGGTCTTCGGGATGGATGGGCAACGGACCATCGGGCCCGTCGCACCTCCTTCCGACATGGCAAGAAACCGGCCGGGACGAAAGCCCCCGACGCGCAGGCCGGGGCCTCCAGGCGTCGAAGCCGGGCCCGGCGTTTCCTTAACGCCACAGATAGCGGCGCGAAGGCTGGCGTCAGGGCATCAGCTTGTAGCCGCCAGACTCCGTGACGATCAGCCTTGCGTTGGACGGTTCGGGCTCGATCTTCTGGCGCAGGCGGTAGACATGCGTTTCCAGCGTGTGGGTGGTGACGCCCGAATTGTAGCCCCAGACCTCTTCGAGTAGAACGTCGCGCGTCACCACGCGGCGGTCGGCGCGATAGAGATAGCGGATGATCGCCGTTTCCTTCTCGGTCAGGCGGATCTTGCCGCCCTTGTCGTCCACCAGAACCTTCTGGCTCGGCTTGAAGACATAGGGGCCGACCTGGAAGGTCGCGTCCTCGGACTGCTCGTGCTGGCGAAGCTGGGCGCGGATGCGCGCCAGAAGCACGGCGAAGCGGAAGGGCTTGGTGACGTAGTCGTTGGCGCCCGCCTCGAGGCCGAGGATCGTGTCGGCGTCGGCGTCCTGGCCCGTCAGGATGATGATCGGCGCCTTGAAACCGGACTTGCGCAACACGCGCACGGCCTCGCGCCCGTCCATGTCGGGCAGGCCCACGTCCATGATGACGAGATCGGTCAGCCCGCCGCGCGCCGCGTTGATCCCCTTCGTGGCATTGTTCTCCTGCGAAACGAGGAATTCCTCGTGCAGGGAGAGCTGGTCCACCAGCGTGGTGCGGAGATCGTCGTCGTCGTCCACGATCAGAATGCTGCGTGCGCTCATGAAGGGGTCCTGTGCAGATGACGATGCGAATGGATTGCCATAGTTTGCGACGTTCCGTTTGAAACAATTTGTGAGCGCGATGTCGTTTTTTCCAGTCCAAACCCGCAGGAAAGCGTCGAAAACCGCCGAAATCAGCGTTCGCGCCAGCGCTTTGGACTCGCGCAAGGGGGTTTTGCAGTTCGGGCCGTTGCGCCTTCGCTGCGCGCTTGGCAAGGGCGGCGTCTCCAGTTTCAAGCGCGAGGGCGACGGCGCGACGCCGCTGGCGAGCATGGCGCTGCTCTGGGCCTACGGCCGGCCGGGCAGGCGCGGCGCCCCGCGCTTCGCGCTGCCGACGCGGACACCCGGCCGCCGGTCCGGCTGGTGCGACGCGCCGGGACATGGCTGCTACAATCGTCCCGTTCGCCTGCCCTTTCCCGCCAGCGCCGAGCGGCTGCTGCGGGACGACCGACTCTATGACGGCGTCGTGGTGCTCGACTGGAACGTGAGGCATCGCAGGCGCGGGCTCGGCAGCGCGATCTTCCTGCATGTCGCGCGGCCGGGCTACGCGCCGACGGAAGGCTGCATCGCGCTCTCGCGCCGCGATCTCGATCGGCTGGCCCCGCATCTGAGAACAGGGCTGCGGCTCATCGTGCGACGTTGAGGGCGGGAACCTCGGACGCGGCTTGGAGCTTTTCCAAGTCGAGAGACTGTTCGACAACCCGGTCGGGCCGGCCCATCGGCGCTTTTCCGCCGTCGCTTCGTTGCCAATCCTCGCCGATGCCCCGGCATCGACTGCGTTTGGCGCCTCGCGAACGCATGAAAAATCACGCGACGGTCCTCCGCCGCCGGATTGTCGAACAGTCTTTAGGCCGTCGTCAGGAGAAGAGCCATGGACCGCAGCGAACAACAATCTCGTCCGGTGGTGGAGCCCTATGACGACCCGACGGGGGGCTGGGGCTCGGTCAAGTCGCTGGCCGAGAAAAGCGTGGCAGAGGGGCTCGCGGTCTCGACCATCTGGAACACGCTGTTCAAGCAGAACAAGCCGGACGGCTTCATGTGCGTGTCCTGCTCCTGGGCCAAGCCCGCCGACAGCCACGCCTTCGAATTCTGCGAGAACGGCGCCAAGGCGACGATCTGGGAGCAGACCAAGAAGCGCACCGATCGCGACTTCTTCTCGCGCCACCGCGTCAGCGAACTCCTGAACTGGACCGACCACGACCTGGAGAAGCACGGGCGTTTGACCTCGCCCATGCGCTACGACGCCTCGCTCGATCAATATGTGCCCGTCACCTGGGAAAGCGCCTTCCGCGAGATCGGCGCGGAGTTGAACCGGCTCGATCCCAAATCCGTGATCTTCTACGCCTCCGGCCGCGCCTCGCTCGAGGCGAGCTACATGTACCAGCTCTTCGCCCGGGTCTACGGCTCGCAGAACCTGCCCGATTCCTCGAACATGTGCCACGAGTCGACCTCGGTCGGCCTGCCGCTGTCGATCGGCTCGCCGGTCGGCACGATCCAGTACGAGGACTTCGCCAAGTCCGACATGATGCTCTTCTTCGGGCACAACACCGGCACCAACGCGCCGCGCCTGCTGCACCCGCTGCAGGAGGCGCGCAAGCGCGGCGTGCCGGTCTACACGTTCAACCCCGTGGAGGAGCGCGGCCTCGTTCGCTTCAAGAACCCGCAGGCGCCGAGCGAGATGCTGTCCCCCGACGAGGGGACCAAGATGTCGACGGAATATTTCCAGCTGCGCTGCGGCGGCGACATCGCCGCCATGACCGGCATCGCCAAGGCCGTGCTGGCGCTGGACGACGCGGCCAAGGATACGGGCGCACCGCGCGTTCTCGACGTGGACTTCATCGCCGAGCACGGTCATGGGTTCGAGGAGTTCGAAGCCTACGTCAGAGCGTCCGACTGGAGCGAGATCGAGCGCTGCTCGGGCCTCGGGCGCGAGGATCTGGAGGAGGTCGGGCGCGTCTATGCCCGATCCGACGCGGTGATCGCGCATTACGGCATGGGCCTGACGCAGCATCGGCATGGCGTGCAGAACGTGCAGATGCTGGTGAACCTCCTGCTCATGCGCGGCAATATCGGCAAGCCGGGCGCCGGCATCTCGCCCATTCGCGGTCATTCCAACGTGCAGGGGCAGCGCACGGTCGGCATCACCGAGAAGCCGGAACTCGCCCCGCTCGATAAGTTCAAGGAATTCTACGGGTTCGAGCCGCCGCGCGAAAAGGGCAAGGCGACCGTGGAGGCCTGCGAGGGCATCATCGACGGGTCGGTGAAGGCCTTCATCGGCTTCGGCGGCAATTTCTCGCGCGCCGTGCCGGAAACGGGTCTGATCGAGAAGGCTTGGCGCAACCTGCGGCTTCACGTGCAGGTCTCGACGAAGCTGAACCGCAACCACCTCCTGCCGGGCGCGGTCACCTATATTCTCCCGTGCCTCGGGCGCATCGAGCGCGACACGCAGGCGACCGGCGACCAGACCGTGTCGATCGAGGATTCCACCGCCTGCATCCACGGCTCCAAGGGCTGGCGCCCGCCGGCTTCGCCCGAGCTCCTGTCCGAGCCCAAGATCGTGGCCGAACTCGCAAAGGCCACCGTGCCCGGCCGCTCCACCATTCCGTGGGACGACTGGGTGGCCGACTATTCCCGCGTCCGCGACGAGATCGAGCGCGCCTATCCCAACGACTTCAGGAACTTCAACGAGCGCTTTCTCCAGCCGGGCGGCTTCCACCGCGACCTGCCGGCCTGCAAGCGCATCTGGAAGACCAAGACCGGCAAGGCCAATTTCATCGTGCCGGACGGATTCGACACCGATCCCGACATCGATGTCGAAGGCCGCGACGTGTTCAAGCTGATGACGCTACGCTCCAACGACCAGTTCAACACCACGATCTACGGCTATGACGACCGGCTGCGCGGCATTTCCGGCTCGCGCATGGTGCTTCTGATGAACAAGGACGACATGGCGCGCCTCGGCCTGAAGGACCAGGATCTGATCGATCTCGAAACCCATGCCGACGACGGCGTGGAGCGGCGTGTCGAGGCCCTGCGCGTCCACTCTTTCAAGCTGCCGAAGGGCGATGTCGGGGGCTACTATCCCGAGTTGAACAAGCTGATCCCGCTCTGGCACCATGAGAAGACGGCGCATGTGCCGGCCGCCAAGTCGGTGCCGGTGCGCATCACGCGCAGCGCCGCGGCCGGTTGAAGCTCCGATCAACGAGCCCGGCCAAAAGCGCCGGGCTTGCCGATCCGCTCGGATCGAAGAACTGGATACTCGAAGAGCGCCGCGCGGCCTGGACTTAGGCCCCGGTGCTGGACGCGCTCATAGCGTCTTTGGAAGCGGAGGACGCGCCGCCCGTCACGCTCGCCTCATCCTCATCCGCCCTTGCCGGGCAGGCTTCGAACGGGCTCAACGTGACCACCAGCCTGGACGGGGCAACGTCCTGCACGCGGGGCCCGGACCAGCCGAACAGGCCGGACGGCGGCGCGAAGACGGTGACGTCGCCAAAGCCGCGCTCGCGATAGTCCAGCATGGGAAAGCTCGCGCGGTCTCCGGCGCCATCCAGCACCATCTCGCAGGCCTGCGTCAGCGCCGCGAAGTTCTCGCGCCGCGCCGGCCGCACGAAGCCCTCGATCCCGGCGGGACGGAACAGGGCGGCCGTGTGGAGGAAATCCTCCGCCGCCGTGTTGGCGAAGAGAAGACGGAGCGAGGGCTCCACAAGCATGACGCCGAAGGGCAGCGGGTCCCACAGGTCGCACAACATGGCCTTGGCGGGCTGCATGCCCGCCCGCAGGGCCAGCGAAAGCTGAAAGGCCTGACACAGCGAGGCGCCGAGAAGAGCCAGAAGCGCCTTCGCCCTGTCGCGCCCGCCCCCCTCCGCCTCCGCATTGGACCAAAGCTCGATGCGCCAGACGCCGTTCGGCGCTTCGCCCAACGTCAGCGAGGCCGGGCGGCGCGCATTTCGACTAGACTGGGATGTCGGGGAAGACCCGGATACGGCACTGAGGACGTTCAACCGAATTTGAGGGCTGCGGCCGTGCCGAGGGTGGAATGCAATTTCGCAGCCACCGGGCGTCAATTCATCGGCAAGAGCCTGAACCAGACCGCTCCACGCCCGTGAATCATAGGACGCTCGGCTCACGACGTCGAACAAGCGTTCAAGACACAACTCTTGCTCGATGGGTGATGGCGTACTGACTCTCATAAAGCAGAAAAGTTCCATGTTTCGCTTAGGCACACAACGAGCACGGGTGGGCTTATGAGACTCAAAGGTTGATGGCGAGACTCCATGGCCATTTTTTCATGGGTGACGTCCCGCCTCGGCGCAAAGGGGGAAGCTGACGGGCCGACGAAAGGTGGTTGCATCGTTGGCGGCCAGCCTCTATAAGCCGCCCGTTCGTATGAACTGGCCGGCAGGGCATGCCGTGCCTGTTCGAATGCTGACGCGACCTTCGAAACCCTTCGATGCGTGGCTGGCGCGGCCCTTCCCGGGGCCGGATGCCGGCTTTTTCGCGGTCCTACACCCAGGAGAGCAAAATGCCCAAGATGAAGACCAAGTCGGCCGCCAAGAAGCGGTTCCGCATGACCGCCTCGGGCAAGGTCAAGGCGGGTGCCGCCGGCAAGCGCCATGGCATGATCAAGCGCTCCAACGACTTCATCCGCAACGCTCGCGGGACGATGATCCTGTCCGAAGCGGATGCCAAGATCGTCAAAGTCTACATGCCCTACAACCGCTAAGCGGTTTCCAAGGCCTACTGATTTTTCAAGGAGATAGATCATGGCACGCGTCAAGCGGGGCGTTACGTCCCACGCCAAGCACAAGAAGGTCCTGAAGGCCGCCAAGGGCTTCTACGGCCGTCGCAAGAACACGATCCGCGCCGCCAAGGCTGCGGTGGACCGTTCCAAGCAGTTCGCCACGCGCGATCGTCGCGCCAAGAAGCGCAACTTCCGCGCCCTGTGGATCCAGCGCATCAACGCCGGCGTGCGCGAGCACGGCCTGACCTACGCGCGTTTCATCGACGGTCTGAACAAGGCCGGGATCGAAGTCGACCGCAAGGTCCTGTCGGACATCGCCATTCACGAGCCCGAGGCCTTCACGGCCCTGGTCGAGCAGGCCAAGACCGCGCTCGCCTACATCAAGGACGGCCAGTTCCCGAACGCCTACGAGCGGGCTGTCGGCGAGAAGCAGGCCGCCTGATTCCAGGCCAGCCTCGCTGAGCTTCCCAAAAGGCCCGCGCCGGATCGCTCCGCGCGGGCCTTTTGCCGTTTTGCGGCAGGCGCCTGGCGGCTTTTGCCGCCAAGGCTTGCTTCCACCGCCCGACACACTCTAGGAAGGCGGCTCCAAATCGCCTTCGCGCGCCCTACGGCGCCATCCCCTGCCCCGGCGCGCTTCAGCAGTGCCCGGCTCATGCCTCAAGGAGTTCACCGGCCGTGACGGATCTCGACAAGCTCGAACGGCGCTTCGGCGAGGACATCGACGCCGCCTCCGACGAGGCCGCGCTGGAAGCCGTGCGGCTCGCAGCCCTCGGCAAGAAGGGCGAGATCTCCGAGCTTCTGAAGGGACTCGGCAAGATGAGCCCCGAAGAGCGCCGCGACCAGGGCCCGCTGCTGAACGGGTTGCGCGACCGCGTCCAGACGCGGCTGACGGAAAAGCGCGAAGCGCTGGCCGATGCCGCGATCTCCGCGCGCCTCGCCGCCGAGCGGCTGGACGTGACGCTGCCCGTGCGCCCCAGCCCCGTCTCGCGCGGCCGCGTCCACCCGATCAGCCAGGTCGTGGACGAGATCACCGCGATCTTCGCCGACATGGGTTTCTCGATTGCCGAAGGGCCGGACATCGAGACCGACCACTACAATTTCACCGCGCTGAATTTCCCCGAAGGCCACCCGGCGCGCGAGATGCACGACACGTTCTTTCTCCAGGCGCCGGAGGGCAGCGAACGCCGCTTGCTGCGCACGCACACTTCGCCCGTGCAGGTGCGCACCATGGAGAACCAGAAGCCACCGATCCGCATCGTCATTCCCGGCAAGACCTACCGGCAGGACTCGGACGCCACCCACACGCCCATGTTCCATCAGGTGGAAGGGCTCGTCATCGACAAGACGGCCAATATCGCCAACATGAAGTGGGTGCTGACCGAGTTCTGCAAGAGCTTCTTCGAGGTGCCCTCGCTGAAGATGCGCTTCCGGCCGAGCTTCTTCCCCTTCACCGAGCCCTCCATGGAGGTCGACATCCAGTGCGACCGATCCGGCTCCGAGGTGCGCTTCGGCGAGGGCACGGATTGGATGGAGATCCTGGGCTGCGGCATGGTCCACCCCAACGTCCTGCGCGGCGTCGGGCTCGACCCCGACGAGTATCAGGGCTTCGCTTGGGGCATGGGCATCGACCGCATCGCCATGCTGAAATACGGCATGCCGGACCTTCGCGCCTTCTTCGACGCCGATTCGCGCTGGATCGAGCATTACGGTTTTCGCCCGCTCGATCTGCCGACCTTGTTCGGCGGGCTCAGCAGCTGAGTTCTGACGGGGGTGGGTCAATCGCATTCGCCCCGAAGACGCTTCAACCCGACGAGGACAGGATGCCATGGCCGGAACTGCCGCAGACACCGCCCGCTTCGCCGTGGTGGAGACGATCTCGGTCCTCGCCGGCGCGGTGATCGGCACGCTCGCCACCGCCCTGTTCGGCTGGCTCTTCCTGTCGCTGGGCTTTGCCGCGATCGCCGCTTCGCCGGGCTTCTACATCCTCGGAATCGTCACGGTGGCGCTCTTCGCGCTGTTCTACGCCAAGCTGCCCGGCACGCCGGCGACGCTCCTGTCGCTCGCCGTCGGCGTCGCGCTGCCGGTCGTGATCGTGCGCTTCGCCTTCGACCGGACCGACACGTTCGGCACGCTGGTGACGCTGGAACTCGTCTTCGCCCTCGTCGCCCTGTCGGTCTACCGCTTCGTGCATGCCAGCGGCCTCGTGCGCCGCGCCGCCGCCGACGCGGCGGACCGGACCTGACCTTCGCCACCCCTCTTCGCCGCATTTTCCCGCCGCAGTTCCCAATTCCGTTAGGCCCGTCATGAAGTTCACCCTGTCCTGGCTGAAGGACCATCTCGACACCGACGCCACGCTGGAGGAGATCGCCGAGCGCCTCACCTCGATCGGCCTCGAGGTGGAAAGCCTCGACACCAAGGCGGCGCTGCGTCCCTTCACCATCGCGCGCGTCGTCGACGCCAAGCGCCATCCCGACGCCGACAAGCTGCAGGTGCTCACCGTCGATGCCGGCCCCGGCGTCAACGAGGGCAAGCCGCTGCAGGTCGTCTGCGGCGCGCCCAATGCGCGCGCGGGGCTCATTGGCGTGCTCGGCCTGCCCGGCGCCTATGTGCCGGGCCTCGACGTGACGCTCGGCGTCGGCAAGATTCGCGGCGTCGAGAGCTTCGGCATGATGTGCTCGGAGCGCGAGCTGGAGCTGTCGGAAGAGCACAACGGCATCATCGAGCTTCCCGAGGGCGCGCCGGTCGGCACGGCCTTCGCCGACTATGCCGGCATCGCCGACCCCGTGATCGAGATCAACCTGACGCCGAACCGGCCGGACGCGACAGGCGTCGCCGGCATCGCGCGCGATCTGGCCGCCTCGGGCCTCGGCACGCTGAAGACGCCGACTGTCGCCCGCATCGAGGGCGAGGGCGCATGCCCGGTGGCGCTCAAGATCGAGAGCCCGGTCTGCCGGGGCTTCGCGCTCCGCCTCGTCTCGGGCGTCACCAACGGCCCCTCGCCGGACTGGATGCAGAAGCGCCTTCGCGCCATCGGCCTGCGCCCGATCAACACGCTGGTGGACATCACCAACTACGTCACCTTCGACCGGGGCCGGCCGCTCCACGTCTTCGACGCCAAGAAGGTGGCCGACGCGCTCACCGTGCGCGCGGCAGTCGAGGGCGAGGAAATCCTCGGCCTCGACGGGCGCACGCACAAGCTGCCCGCCGGCACCTGCATCATCGCCGACGACAAAGGGCCGGAATCGATTGCCGGTATCATGGGCGGCGAGCACTCCGGCTGCGACGAGACGACGACGGACGTGTTGTTGGAATCGGCGCTTTGGGAGCCGCTGGCGATCGCCCGCACGGGCCGCACGCTCGGCATCATCACCGACGCGCGCTACCGGTTCGAGCGCGGCGTCGACCCGGCTTTCACGGAAGCCGGCCTCGACCTCGCGACGAAGATGATTCTCGATCTGTGCGGCGGCACGCCCTCCGGGCGCGTGGTGGAGGCCATGCAGCCGGTGGAAATGGCGCGCATCGCCCTGCCCTTCACCGAGGTGAAGCGCCTGACCGGGCTCGACGTCTCGCCCGAGCGGCAGGTCGATATTCTGGAAACGCTGGGCTTCCAGGTCGAGCGTCAGGGCGACGGCGCCGAGGTCACGGCGCCGACCTGGCGGCCGGACATCGAGGGCAAGGCCGATCTCGTGGAAGAGGTCATGCGCCTCGTCGGCGTCGACCATATCGAGCCGCAACCGCTGCCGCGCCTGTCGGGCGTCAACACGCGCATCCTGACCCAGGCGCAGCTGCGCGACCGCGCCGCGCGCCGCACGCTGGCCGCGCGCGGCCTTGCCGAGGCCGTCACCTATTCCTTCCTTTCCGCCCCGGCGGCGGAGGCCTTCGGCGGCGGCCAGCCGGCGCTGAAGCTGGAAAACCCGATCGCGGCCGATCTCTCCGACATGCGGCCTTCGCTCCTGCCGAACCTTCTTCAGGCGGCGCAGCGCAACGCCCAGCGCGGCTTTGCCGACACGGCCCTGTTCGAGGTCGGCGCGATCTATCGCTCGGTGGAGCCGGACGGGCAGCGGCGCGTTGCGGGCGGCGTCCGGCGCGGCACGGCGGGCCATGCCGGCGCGGGGCGCGACTGGAGCGGCCATGCCGCCCCGGTCGGCGTGTTCGACGCCAAGGCCGACGCGATCGCCGCACTGGAAGCCATCGGCGTGCCGGCCGATCGGCTGCAGTTCGAGACGCCGGCCAGCGCCTGGTATCATCCCGGCCGCTCGGGCCGCATCAAGATGGGACCGAAGACGGTTCTGGCCGAGTTCGGCGAGTTCCATCCGCGCGTCCTGAAGAGCCTCGACCTCGCGGGCACCTATGCCGGGTTCGAGGTCTTCCTGGACGAAGCGCCCGAGCCCAAGCGCAAGGCGACGCGCACCAAGCCGGTGCTCCAGCTTTCCAACTTCCAGCCCGTGCGGCGCGACTTCGCCTTCGTCGTCCCCTCCGAGGTGGAGGCGATCAAGCTGGTGCGTGCCGCCGAGGGCGCGGACAAGAAGCTGGTCGGCGAGGTGCGGGTCTTCGACATTTTCGAAGGCGCGGCGCTGGGCGAGGGCCGGAAATCCATCGCCATCGAAGTGACGCTGAAGCCGGCCGAGCGCACCCTGACCGACGAGGATCTGGAAGCCGTGTCGGGCAAGATCGTCGCCGCCGTCGCGAAAGCCACCGGCGGCACGCTGCGCGGCTGACACCTCTTCGAAGGCCCGCCGCGCGCGGGCCTTCGCCTTTTCATTGGGAGACGAAGCCATGCTGCGTTGGGGCATCCTGTCGGGCGCGAAGATCGCCCGCGAGCAGGTCATTCCGGGGATCGTCAAGGCGGAGGGCTGCGTGCTCGCGGCCATCGCCAGCCGCGATCTCGGCCGCGCCCAGGCGCTGGCCGAGCATTTCGGCGCGCGCCACGCCTTCGGCTCCTACGAGGCGCTGCTTGAGAACCCGGAGGTGGACGCGGTCTATATCCCGCTGCCGACCAGTCAGCATGTGGAATGGGCGCGCCGCGCGATCGAGGCCGGCAAGCACGTCCTGGTGGAAAAGCCGCTGGCGCTGCGAGCCAGCGACATCGAGCCGCTGATCGCGGCGCGAGACCGCGCGGGCGTCGAGGTGGCGGAGGCCTTCATGGTGCGCCATCACCCGCAATGGGCCTTGGTGCGCGATTGGATCGCGGACGGGCGCATCGGGAAACTGCGCCACGTGCAGGGCGCCTTCTCCTACTACAATGTCGACCCCGCCAACATGCGCAACCAGATCGAACTCGGCGGCGGCGCGCTGCCCGATATCGGCGTTTATCCCGTGGTCACGACGCGCCTCGCCACCGGAACGGAAGCCGTCTCGGCGCGCGCCACGATCGAGCGCGACCCGAGTTTCGGCACGGACATGTTCGCCGACTGCTCGGTGGACTTTCCCGAGTTCCGCCTGAACTTCTACGTCTCGACCCAGATGGCGGCGCGCCAGACCATGGTGTTCCACGGCACGGACGGGTTCATCGAAGTGGACGGCGCCTTCAACGCCGGTCTCTACGCCCAGGCCGCCGTCCATTGGCACGACCGCTCGCATGGCCGGGCCGAGACGGCGCGCTTCGGCGGGGCGGACCAGTACCGGCTTCAGGCCGAAGCCTTCGCGCGCAAGGTCGCGGGCGGCGGAGACGACATCTTCCCGCTGGAGGACTCCATCCGCAACCAGCGCGTGATCGACGCGCTCTACCGCTCCGACGCGTCGGGCGGCGGCACGGTCGCGGTCTAAGAGACGGTTTGACAACTCGGCGGCGGAGAGCCGCCGAGTGACTTTTCGTCCCTCGCTGGGCGCCAAACTTGAGTGATGCGAGGGCGCATCGGTGAAGATTGGCAACGGTCCGTGCGGACGGGCGAAACATCGGCCGCGCTCGCGCGGCATGTCTCCCCCTGGGGCGTCGGCGGAAAAGCGCCAGGGGCCGACCCAACCGGATTGTCAAACAGTCTCTAAAAGCGCCCAACAAGATCTCTAGGCGAGAGATGGCCGAGGGACTTTCGTCGGGGACGAGGAGCGAAGCGTAAGTGATGCGAGGGCGCGAGGCCCAAGCATTCGCGACGACGTCCACGACAAAAAAGTCGGCTAGCCGACCCCGCGAGATTTTTGTCAGATGCTCCAAGACAGGGCGCGGCCGGGTTCCGGCGTGAGGGAGCCTGTGCTCCCGGCCATCGCCGGCGACTGCCTCGTCCCACCTCATCTTCCGGCGCATCGCCGGTTCTCACCGCCGCAAAGCTGGCACCCGGCGCGGCTGCGGCGTTTCGCCTGGAGATCGCGGGTCCCTCTCCCTTGGCCCTCGTGCGCCTCGGCAAGCTTCGATCCATCCCCCTGCCATAGTTTTGGCCGATCCGTCCGGCTTGGCTCTGGCCGCCGGCGGCGTGGCCGACGCCGGCCCGGAGGAACGATCAGATGACGCTTGGATCTCGAACGCGCCTGTCGCTCGTCGCGCTCGGGCTGCTTACGGCCCTTTCCGCCCCGGCCGAAGCCCAGACCGCCGCCAAGGAGCTGTTCGGCGCGGAGACGCGGCCCAATGCCGGCCCGCCCCAGAGCATCGGCTTCTATTCCAAAGGCTGCCTGTCGGGCGGCATGGAAATGCCCAAGGACGGGCCGACCTGGCAGGTCATGAAGCCCTCGCGCAACCGCGCCTTCGCTCATCCCACCATGATCCGCTTCCTGCAGCGCCTGTCGGGCGACGCGGCGCGCGAGGCGAACTGGCGCGGGCTCCTGTTCGGCGACATGGCGCAGCCGCGCGGCGGCCCGATGAAGGACGGCCACGCCTCGCACCAGATCGGCCTCGACGCCGACATCTATCTCACCGAAATGCCGACGCGCCGACTGTCCCCGCACGAGCGCGACACGATGCCCCTGCCCTCGGTGATCGACAAGCGCACCAACCATATCGATCTGTCGCGCTGGCGCCCCGAGATGCTGAAGCTCATCCGCACCGCCGCACGCGAGCCGGAAGTGGAGCGCATCTTCGTGCATCCCGGCATCAAGGAGCAGCTCTGCAAGACGGCGGGGCGCGACCGCGTCTGGCTGAACAAGGTGCGCCCGATGTACGGGCACGACTATCATTTCCACGTGCGCATCGTCTGCCAGCCGGGCTCGCCCAATTGCCAGCCGCAGGAGCCGACCGGCACGGGCGACGGGTGCGACAAGCTGGACTACTGGTTCAACGTTGCGCTGCGCCCGCCCAAGCCGAGCGCCAAGCCCTACAAGAAGCCGCCCCCGATCTTCATGTCGGCCCTGCCCAAGGCCTGCAACGCGGTTCTGAACGCGCCGGACAAGGGCGGCGCCGTGATGGCCGCCTCGCCCGCGCAGAGTCGCGAGCCGGTAGCCGCCGCCTTGTCGGACGATTTCGACACGGGCGCCGCCCCCATCCCACCCGCCGCCCCGCGCCTGCCGGCGCCCCCGGCAGCCGCGACGGCCCCCGCCTATGCGCCGGAGCCCGCCGAGGCGCTGCCCATGCCCCGCTTCCGCCCGGCGAACTAAAGCGCCGGGGGAAAGGGAGCCCCGCGCCGCTCAGGCGGGCGGCGCGGCCACTATCGAGGCAGTCGGGGCCAGCGGGCCGATTGCGGCGAACAGCGCCTCGTCCTCGCCGATCCCGGCATTGGGCGTCGTCAGCAGCGTGTCGCCGAAGAAGATCGAGTTCGCCCCGGCCAGGAAGCAGAGGATCTGCGCCTCGCGCCCCAACCCCGAGCGCCCCGCCGAAAGGCGCACCCGCGCCTCCGGCATGACCAGCCGGGCCGTCGCCACCATGCGCACGAGGTCGAGCGGATCGACGCGCGACCGGCGCGCGAGCGGCGTTCCCTCGACGGGCACGAGCGCGTTGATCGGCACGCTTTCGGGGTGCGGCTCGAAGCACGCCAGCACCTGCAACATGGCGGCGCGGTCGCGCGTGGTCTCGCCCATGCCGATGATGCCGCCCGAGCACAGCTCGATTCCCGCCGCCCGCACCTGGGCCAGCGTGTCCAGCCGGTCCGCGTAGGTGCGGGTCGAAACAATGCTCCCGTAGAAGTCCGGTCCGGTGTCGAGATTGTGGTTGTAGGCGGTGAGCCCGGCCCCGGCCAGACGCGCGGCCTGATGGGGTTTCAGCATCCCGAGCGTCACGCAGGCTTCCATGCCGAGGTGCCGCACGCCCTCCACCATGGCGAGGACGGCGTCGAAGGCGGGCCCGTCCCGCACCTCGCGCCACGCCGCGCCCATGCAGAAGCGCGTCGCGCCCGCCACCTTGGCACGCGCCGCCAGCCCCAGCACCTCGGCCGGCGCCATGAGGCCTTGGCGCGTCAGGTCGACCTCGCGATGGTGGGCCGATTGCGGGCAATAGGCGCAATCCTCCGGGCAGCCGCCGGTCTTGACCGACAGGAGGCTCGCCTTCTGGACGTCGCATGCGTCGTGATGCGCGCGGTGTACGGCGTTGGCGCGCCCGACGAGATCGAGCAGCGGCGCCTCGTAGAGCGCCAGGATCTCGTCCACCGACCAGTCGTGCCGCTTGAAGCCGTCTGCGACGCTCATTGCGCTTCGCCTCGCCCGGCGTCGCGTCGGCGCGCGAGCGCATGGCCGGCCAAGGCCACGAGCGCGATCTTCACCACGTCGCCGAGAAGGAAAGGCGCGACGCCGACCGCCCAGAGCTTGTCCAACGGCACGAAGGCCGCGAGCCAGGCGGCGCCACAGGCATAGACCAGGGCGAGGCCTCCCAGCATGGCGCCGAACCGCGCGAGCCAGCCGCGCCCGGCGGCCAGCCAGCCCACCAGCCCCGTCGCCAGAAGGAAGCCCAGGAGATAGCCGCCCGTCGGCCCCATCATGTAGGCGAGGCCGATGCCGCGCTCGGGCGTTCCGGCAAAAACGGGCAGGCCCGCCGCGCCGGCCGCGAGATAGGCCGAGAAGACCGAGAGCGCGAGGCGCGGGCCAAGGAGAACGGCAAAGCCCATGACCGCCAGCGTCTGCAGCGTCATGGGCACTGGCCAGAAAGGGATCTGCGTCTTCGCCGCGAGCGTCATCAGGGCAACGCCGATCGGGATGGATGCGAACTGAAAGGCGAGCCGGTCGCGGAGCCGGTCGGAAGGAAGGACGGTCGATGCCATCGGGATCTCTTTATCTATAATTTAGAGCAGGATTGCCTCCGATCTTCCCTAGTTCGACTGATTCTATCAACATCTCGAATTATTATAGATTATTCGCACGGAGGGGACGACGCGGCGGCGACGCATGTCCGGACTGGCCGATCCGCTGAACGTGGCGCGCAAGGATCGTGGCCGCCTTCTCTCCGTCTCGCGCGCGGAGCGCCAGGAGAATGGCGCGGTGGTCGCGATCGGTCGGCGCGTCCCACTCCGCCCGCCAGCCGGAAAACAGGAACCGGGCGCTGGCGGCCTGAAGATCGTCGATGGCACCCAGCAGGCGCGGCATGGCGCAAGGGGCGAGAATGGTGCGGTGAAAAGCGCGGTTCGCCTCCTCCCAGGCCTGGACGCTGCCCGCCTGATCGCCCGCCCGGACCATGGCCTCGGCCGCGTCGAGGATCGCGGGCGTCAGATGCGGAAAGGCGTGGCGCAGCGCCAGACTCTCCAGTGAGGCGCGCATTTCGGCCACCTCGCGCACCTCCTGCGGGCTGAACCCCGCCACGCGCACGCCCCGCCTCGGCTCGCTCACCACGAGACCCTGCGCCTCCAGGCGGCGGAAGGCCTCGCGCACGGGAACATGGCTGGCGTTGAACTCCGCCGCCACATGGTCCTGCCGCAGCTTTGCGCCGGGCTCGATCGCGCCGGAAATGATGCGCTCGGCCAGGGCCCGGCCGATGCGAACCGCAAGCGTGTCGTCTTGGATCGTCTTCATCCAGCCGGAATAATCTATGAAACGCGGCCCGTCGATCCGGGCGCCCGCTACCGGTTATTCCGGCTTTTCGAAACCGTCTGAGCGCCCGCCCGCTGCCGGCTTTTTCCCGACATCCGAGGGTGCTATGGCTCGCTGCGTCTTCACACGATTGAAACCGGACCGGCATGACTCCGACGAACGAATCCGCCGAAAGCCTGAAGTTTCCGATCCTGATCGGCGACATCGGAGGCACCAATGCCCGGTTCGCCCTGCTCGTGGACGCCTTCGCCGATCCCAAGACCTTTCCGGTCGTGCAGACGGCCGACTTTCCCAATATCGACGACGCGATCCAGGCGACGGTTCTCGACCAGACCTCGATCCAGCCGCGCTCGGCGGTTCTGGCGCTGGCCGGGCCGATCAGCGGCGAGGAGATCGAGCTGACCAACTGCCCCTGGGTGGTGCGGCCGCGCAAGCTGATCTCCGACCTCGGCTTCGACGAGATCATCCTCGTCAACGATTTCGAGGCACAGGCGCTCGCCGTCTCGGCCCTGCCCGAAGCCGGGCGCGAGGCGATCGGGCCGGTCGGCGCGCCCAATGAGGGCGCGCGCGTCGTGGTCGGGCCGGGCACCGGCCTTGGCGTCGCGGGCCTGGTGCGGGCGCGGAACATGTGGATTCCGGTTGCGGGCGAAGGCGGCCATATCGATCTCGGCCCCCGCACCGATCGCGACCTTGCCCTTTGGCCGCATCTGGAGCGCATCGAGGGGCGCGTGTCGGCCGAACAGGTTCTCTGTGGGCGCGGCCTCGTCAATCTGTACAACGCCATCGCCCAGGCGGACGGGCGAAAGCCCGAGCCCCACACGCCCGCTTCCGTGACAGTGGCGGCCGGCGCGGGCGACAAGGCGGCGCTGGAGGCGATCCACTTGTTCGGCACCTATCTCGGGCGCGTCGCGGGCGATCTGGCGCTGGTCTTCATGGCGCGCGGCGGCGTCTATATCGCGGGCGGCATCTTCGGCCATATCGCGCCCTACGTGGACCGGGCCGCCATGCGCGCCGCCTTCGAGGACAAGGCGCCCCATTCCGACCTTTTGCGCGAGGTGCCGCTCTACGCCATCACCCTGCCACTGGCGGCGCTGGCGGGCCTTGCCACCTTCGCTCGCGCCCCGGGCTTCTACGGGCTGGAGACCGTCAACCGCCGCTGGTCTCGCTGAAAACCTGCCTTTCGGCCGCCCTGTAGGCAGGGGCGGCGGCAAAGGCTATAGAGCGAGCCGACGATGAACCGGCCGGCCGACCCCGTGAAGAAGACGAGTCTTTCCCTGTCCGAACCCCGCCAGCGGGGCGAGGCGCTGCAGCTCCTGCGCCGCGTGATCGCCGAGAACGGGCGCGAGCATGTCGGCGGCTATGCCGTGGCGGTCGCCTGCCTTGTCGTGGTGGCGCTCACCACGGCCTTCCTGGCCTGGGTGATGCGCGACGTGATCGACGAGATCTTCGTCGCCGGCAACCGCGCCATGCTCTTCACCCTGCCGGTGGCGATCTTCGTCGCCTTCTTCCTACGCGGCATCGCCTCCTATGGGCAGGGCGTCATCCTGGCGCGGATCGGCAACGACGTCGTGGCGCGCTACCAGCGCCGGCTCTTCGCCCATCTCACCGACCTGTCGGTGGACTTCTTCGGCGAGACCCGCTCGGCCCAGCTCGCCGCGCGCATCAACCAGAACGTCTCGGGCATTCGCGACACGCTGAACCTCACGGTCACCTCGCTGGCGCGCGATCTCCTGACGCTGATCTTCCTGATCTTCGCCATGATCTGGCAGGACTGGGTCCTGTCCTTGATCGCGCTCACCGCCGGGCCGCCGATCGCCATCATGATCTCGCGCCTGTCGCGCAAGCTGCGCAAGGCGACGCGCCAGTCGATCGACCTCAACAGCCGGGTGCTCGGCTCCATGCAGGAGGCCGCGCAAGGCATCCAAGTGGTGAAGGCCTTCACCATGGAGCACCTGCTGCGCGCCCGCACCGAGGAGCTGATCGCCAAGGCCGAGGAGCGCAACAACCGCATCGCCGTCATCACCGAGCGCTCGGGACCGATCACCGAGACCGTGGCGGGTCTGGCCGTCGCGGCCGTCATCGCGTGGTCGGGCTACCGCGCCATCGTCTACGGCTATTCGCCGGGCTCGATGTTCGCCTTCATCACGGCGCTGCTTCTCGCCTACGACCCGGCCCGGCGCCTCGCCAAGCTGCAGGTGCAGATGGAGCGGGCGCTGGTGAACGCCAAGATGATCTACGAGATCCTGGACGAGACGCCGCGCCAAGCCGACGCGCCGGGTGCTGAGCCCTTGCGCGTTTCGGCCGGCGAAATCCGCTTCGAGAACGTCTCCTTCGGCTACCACCCCGAGGAGCCGGTGCTGCGCGACCTCGCCTTCACGGCTCCGGCCGGGCGCACCACGGCGCTGGTTGGCGCCTCGGGCGGCGGCAAGTCCACCATCATCGCCCTGATCGAGCGCTTCTACGACGCGGGCGCCGGGCGCATCCTGATCGACGGCACCGATATTGCCACCGTCACCAAGCACTCGCTGCGCTCGGCCATCGCCTATGTCCCGCAGAACCCGACCCTGTTCGAGGGCTCGATCCGCGACAACATCCGCTTCGGCCGGCCTGAGGCGAGCGATGCCGAGGTCGAGGAAGCCGCCCGGCAGGCGCAGGCCGAAGAGTTCATCCTCGCCCAGCCGCTCGGCTACGAGACGCCCGTGGGTGAAAACGGCGTGACGCTTTCGGGCGGCCAGCGCCAGCGCCTGTCGATCGCCCGCGCGCTTCTGCGCGACGCGCCGATCCTGCTTCTGGACGAGGCGACATCGGCGCTCGACACGCGCTCCGAAGTGCTGGTGCAGCGCGCGCTGGAAACGGCGATGCGCGACCGCACCGTGGTGGTGGTCGCCCATCGCCTGTCCACGATCGTCGGCGCCGACCAGATCCTGGTGGTGGACCGGGGCCGGATCGCCGAAAGCGGCACGCATGGAGACCTCTTGAGGCGGTCGAACGGGCTTTACGCCCGGCTCCACGGCTTCCAGGGTGGAAGCGGCGAAGCGGAAACTGCCGACATGGGAGAATCGCGATGAGCGAGGCGATGAAGCTGGTGATCCTCGGCGCGGCCGGCCGCATGGGCCGCACGCTGGTGCGCGTCGTGAAGGACAGCGAGGGCGCCAAGGTCGTCGCCGCGATCGAGCGCGAAGGCTCGCTGGCGCTCGGCGCCGACTGCGGCGAGCTCGCCGCGAGTGGGCATCTCGGCGTTCCCGTTACCTCCGATCTTGCCAAGGCGCTGGATGCGGCCGACGGCGTGATCGACTTCACCGCCCCCGCGCTCAGCGTCGCCGTGGCGCGGGAGACGGCGCGGCGCGGCCTCGTCCATGTGATCGGCACGACCGGCTGTTCGGCCGAGGACGACGCTGCGATCGCGCAGGCGACGCAAGCCGGCGCGCGGATCGTGAAGTCCGGCAATATGAGTCTGGGCGTCAATCTCCTCGCCGTTCTCGCCGAACAGGCGGCGCGGGCGTTGGGGCCGGACGCGTTCGACATCGAAATCCTCGAAATGCACCATCGCCACAAGGTCGACGCGCCCTCCGGCACGGCGCTGCTGCTTGGGCAGGCCGCGGCCGAGGGCCGGGCGGTGGCGCTCAGCGAGCAGTCCGTGCGGGTGCGAGACGGGCACACCGGCGCGCGTCAGGCCGGCACGATCGGCTTCGCCACGCTGCGCGGTGGCTCGGTGGTGGGCGATCATCAGGTGATCCTCGCCGGCGAGGGCGAGCGCATCGAGCTCGGTCACCGCGCGGAGGACCGCGCCATCTTCGCGCGCGGCGCGCTGCGGGCCGCGCTTTGGGCGCGCGCGCAGGCGCCGGGCCTCTACTCCATGCGTCAGGTGCTCGGCTTCTGACGCTCTTCCGAGAGCCCTCCCCGGGCGCTCCACAGGTTTTCCACACCCCGTCCCCATCTCGTCCACATAAAGGGAGTTCGTCTTCATGTCCCGCACCCTCGTGCTCGTCCGCCACGGCCAGAGCGACTGGAACCTCAAGAACCTCTTCACCGGCTGGCGCGACCCGGACCTGACCGATCTCGGCGTGGAAGAGGCCAAGGCCGCCGGCCAGCGCCTGAAGGCGGCGGGCCTCCATTTCGACATCGCCTTCACCAGCGCCCTGTCCCGCGCCCAGCGCACGCTGAAGCTCATCCAGACCGAGCTCGGCCAGGAGGGTCTGGAGACGATCCGCGATCAGGCGCTGAACGAGCGCGACTACGGCGACCTGTCGGGTCTCAACAAGGACGACGCCCGCGCCAAGTGGGGCGAGGATCAGGTTCATGTCTGGCGCCGGTCCTACGACGTGCCCCCTCCGGGCGGCGAGTCGCTGAAGGACACCGGTGCGCGCGTCTGGCCCTATTACATCCACCGCATCCAGCCGCATGTGCTGAACGGCGGCACGGTGATCGTCGCCGCCCACGGCAACTCGCTGCGCGCCCTGATCATGGCGCTGGACGGCTTGAGCGGCGAGGAGATCGTGGCGCAGGAACTCGCGACGGGCGTGCCCATCGTCTACAAGCTCAACGCCGATTCGACCGTCGCCTCGAAGGACGTGCTGGCCGGCTGACATCGAGCCGAGGGCCGGCAGCGTCTGGAGTATTTCCAGGCGAAGCCGCCCCGCTCCGCCGCGGGGCGATGGGCCAGGCCTTCAGACCTCGCGCGGTTCCGGTGATCTGAAAATCATAGAAACCGCGCGAGGCAGGGCTGGCCCTGCGTCAAAATCCCGCTTGCGGCCTAGGCCCTTTGCGGCGGATGCTGCTGCCTTCCTTGAACGGAGGCATCGCATGCGCCGCGCTCTCCTTGCCTGTCTCGCCTTCACCGCCTTCGCCGTGCCGGCCCTGCCGCTGCCGGGCTTCGCCCTGCCGGCCTGGGCCGACGATTCCGGCGACGCCCGCACGGCCATCGGCGGGCAGCTCGACGCGCTGCGCGTCGACGACGGGGCGCGGGCCTATTCCTATGCCGCGCCCAACATTCAGCGGCTCTTCCCCTCGCCCGAGATCTTCCTCGCCATGGTGGCCAAGGGCTATCCCGCCGTCCACCGCTCCAGCAACGTCACCTTTGGACCCTTGCGGACGGAGGGCGCGGGCCTGCGGCAGGAGGTCTTCCTGTCGGACGCGGACGGCCAGAGCTGGATCGCCAGCTACACGCTGGAGCGCCAGCCGGACGGCAGCCTGAAGATCACGGGATGCCAGATGCGCAAGGGAAGCGACATCGGCGCCTGAGGAAGGCGGGCCGCTCGGCCCGCCCTGTGTTACCAAGCCTCAGCTGCGATAGGCGCCCTGACGCTCCAGCATCCAGCCGGGATATTCGGCCGGCAGGCGCGAAGCGGCGTCGAGCGCGGCGAGGTCGTCGGTGCTCAGCTTCACCTCCACCGCGCCGATATTGTCGGCGAGTTGCTCCGGCCGTTTGGCGCCGATGATGACGCTGGTGACCACCTCCTGGTGCAGCAGCCAGGCGAGCGCGACCTGCGCGACCGTGCAGCCCTTCTCGCCCGCCACCTTGCGCATGGCCTCGATCACCCCGCCGCCGCGCGTGCGGTCCACCGGCGGGAAGTCGAAATTGGCGCGCCGCCCATCCGCCGCCTGCCCCTCGCCGTCGTATTTGCCGGAGAGATAGCCGCCGGCGAGCGGGCTCCAGACCATGAGGCCGATGCCCTCCGACAGGAGCATGGGCGCGATTTCGCGCTCCAGATCGCGGCCGACCAGCGTGTAGTAGGCCTGGAGCGACAGGATCGGCGCGAGACGGCGCAGTTCCGCGATGCCGACCGCCTTCATGATCTGCCAGGCCGCCCAGTTGGACAGGCCGAGATAGCGCACGTGCCCGTGGCGAACGAGCGTGTCCAGCGCCTCCAGTGTTTCCTCGATCGGCACGGCCTTGTCGAAACCGTGGATCTGGTAGAGGTCGATATGGTCGAGCCCGAGCCGGGCGAGGCTCTGCTTGGCCTGGGAGAGGATGTGCGAGCGCGAGGCGCCGCGCGCGTTGGGCCCCGCGCCCATCGGCCCCAGAACCTTGGTCGCCACCACGACATCGTCTCGCGCCACGCCGAGATTCTTCAGCGACTGGCCGACAATGCGCTCGCTCTCGCCGCCGGCGTAGACATTGGCCGTGTCGAAGAAGTTGATGCCCGCATCCAGCGCGGTGCGGACCAGCGCGTCGGCGGCCGGCTGGTCGAGGCGGCCGATATGGCCCCAGATACCCTCGTCGCCGCCGCCGAAGGTCATGGTGCCCAGGCACAGTTCCGAGACGAAGAGGCCGCTCCGGCCGAGTTGACGCATCCGCATGGGTCTTGGCTCCTGATGGGAGGTTGCGATGGACCCAAGCTAGGGCGCCCGGCCCCCACCGCGCGACGCCGATCCTCTCAAGCTCTTGCCCGATCCTCTCAAAGCCGCGAAAGATCGGATGCAGGGGCGCGAGCGGCGGGCTAGACTGCGGGCATGACGACACTTGCCGACCTTGCCCCGCTGATCGAACGGCAGTTCGCCCGCTTCGGGCGGGAAACGCCGATCGACGGCCTCCTCCTCAGCCGGGCCGACGCGCCGAGCGGCCTGATCCGCTCGGTCTATCGCCCGTCCTTCTGCCTCGTGGTGCAGGGCGCCAAGGTTTCGATGATCGGTGAGAGCGCCTTTCACTACCGCGCCGGCGAGGGCCTGCTCGCCTCGCTCGACCTGCCGGTGACGGCGCGCATCCTCGAAGCCAGCACCGAGCGACCCTATCTCGCGCTCAGCCTCGCCCTGCCCCCGGCGGAGGTGACGGCGCTGCTCAGCGAACAGGCCGACAGTTTGTCCGAACCCGCGTCCTTCGCCGCGCTCGGAGCGGGCCGGGTCGATCCCGCCTTGTACGATCCTCTCAGGCGGCTTCTCGCGCTTCTCGACCAGCCGCGCGACCGGCCGGTTCTGGAGCCGCTGATCCGGCGCGAGATCGTATGGCGGCTGCTCGGCGGTCCGCTAGGGGTCCTCCTGCGCCAGATCGGCACCAAGGACAGCCAAGCCGCGCGCGTCGCCCGCGCCAGCGCCTTTATCCGCAACCATCACGCCGAGCCCTTGCGCGTCGCCGATCTGGCGCGGCTGGCGGGCATGAGCGTTCCCAGCTTCCACCGGCACTTCAAGGCGGTGACGACGCTGACGCCGGTGCAGTTCCAGAAGCAGATCCGGCTGCAGGAGGCGCGGCGGCGCCTCTTGGCGGCCGAGGAGGTGGCGAGCGTCGGCTATGCCGTGGGCTACGAGAGCCCCTCGCAGTTCAGCCGCGACTATCGCCGGCTGTTCGGCGCCCCGCCCGGCCGCGACGGCGCGGCGATCCGCGCCCGCGTCGTGCCCGAACCCGCCCTGCCCTAGCCCCGTTCGGCGGCGTTGGACCGAGCGGACAGGCGCCCAGCCTCAGCCTGGCCACGCCCTCCGGCCGAATGGCGAGCGCCCTTCCACGGAGGGCGGGCCGGCGGCAGCAAGGCGAGCGGGCTTTGCGCCCTACGCCAACTCCCATCCGGGCGGCGCTCGGCGGGTGCGATTACCGCATGTCAGCCCAGCCCGTGGATGAAGGGGCGGCGGCCGGCCCGCGAATCGACTTGCGCGAAGCGCAGCGCCTGCATTCTCCGATGCGAGGAGAAATCCCGCATCGCCCCGGCAGCCGGCGGCGAGGCTTCCCATTCGCCGCAGGTCGGGCAGTTCACCGCCACGGCGCCTTCGTTGACGGGCTCGATCGAAGCGGCGGCATCTCCACAGACAGGGCAATTCATGATGGCGTTCCTCCGGCAAAGAGCGACCCTACCTCAGATCGCTCCGCAGCGGTGAGGATTGTCGAGGCGCGCTGCGAGAGGGTCGGCGGCGGGCAGGCCGGCGGAGGGACGTAAGCGGCCAATCGGCTACGGCGAGGCGGGCGCCACCCCTCCCCTCGCCGTGAAGAAGCGGCAGAGATCGTTGAGAAAGCAGGTCTCGCAGCGGGGGCGGCGCGAAAGGCAGACGCTCTTGCCGAACTGGATCAGCCAGAAATGCCCGTCGCGGCGGGCCCAGTCCGGCACGTCGCGCTCCAGTGCGGCGGCTGTCCGGTCGGCGGTGCGCTCGTTGGTGATGCCGGTGCGGTTGCAAACGCGGAAGACATGGGTGTCGACGGCGATCACGTCCTCGTCGAAGGCGAAGCTCATGACGATGTCGGCGCATTTGCGCCCGATGCCGGGCAGGCTCATCAGCCCCGCCCGGTCGCGCGGCACCACGCGGTCGTGCCGCTCGATCAGCTCGCGGCAAAGCCGGACGATGCTGCGCGCCTTCATGTTGTAGAGGCCGCAGGGCTTGATGGCGCGGGCGATCTCTGCCTCGGTGAGCGCCAACATCTCGTCCGGTGTCCGGGCCAAGGCGAACAGCGCCTCAACCGCGGCGGCGGTGTTCACGTCCCGGCTCTGGGCCGAGAGGAGGCAGGACACCACGGAGCGGAACGGGTCGGGCTGGTCCTTCGGCCCCTTGGCGCCCTTCGTGCGGCCCGGCATATGGGCGCTGAGACGCCGGAACGCCTCCTCGCGCTCGGGCGCGCTTAGGGCTCCGTGGTCCGCCTCGACCGCTGGTGCCTTGCCCGTAACCGCCTCGGCCGTTTCCTCGATTGCCGCCGCCACCTGCTTTCGCGCCATGCCGTCTGTTCCCGTTTGGGGGAGGACGGGCAGCCCGGCCCAAGGGTTCCCGGCCGCGACGATCAGGCGCCTTTCAGGCCGAACTCCCAGCCCAGCATGGCGCGCTTGCGCGTCAGGCCCCAATGGTAGCCGGTAAGCGCGCCGGACTTGCCCACGACGCGGTGGCAGGGCACCACGAAGGACAAGGGGTTGCGCCCCACCGCCGCGCCGACGGCGCGCGAGGCCGAGGGCTGGCCGATATCGCGCGCCACCGCCGAATAGGTCTCGGCGGCGCCCAGCGGAATGTCGAGAAGCCGCTGCCAAACCCGCACCTCGAAATCCGTGCCGATCAGCACGACGCGCAGTGGCTGGTCGGCGCGCCAGCGCTCGGGCGAGAAGACGCGCGACACTTGAAGCGCCGCTCCCTCGTCGTCGCGCTCGGTGCGCGCCCTCGGCCAGCGGCCCAGCATGTCGGCCAGCGCATGGTCGTCGCCGCCCCGGTCCTCGTCGCTGAAGGCAAGGCCCGCGAGGCCCCGCTCCGTCCACATGGCGAGCGTTCGGCCGAACGGCCCTTCGGCGAAGCCATACTGCAGGTTCATCCCCTCGCCACGCGCCTTGTGCGTGCCGGGGCTCACCGCCTCGTGTTTGACGAAGAGATCGTGCAGCCGCGAGGGGCCGCTGAGGCCCACCTCGATCGCCGCGTCCAGAAGCGGCAGGCCCTCGGCGAGGAGCCGGCGGGCGTGGTCCAGCGTCACCGCCTGAAGAAAGGCCTTGGGGCTCAGCCCCGCCCAGCGCCGCAGCGCCGCCTCCAGCTCGGCCTCGGTCGCGCCGACGCCCTCGGCGACTTCGCCCAGGCTCGGCTGCACCTGATAATGCTGCGAGATGAACTCGATGGTCCGGCGCACCAGGGGATAGTCCACCGGAGGCGCCAGTTCCTGAAACTGCGTGGCGCTGGGAATGCGGGCAAGTGCGGTCATGGCGCGGCTTCCTTCTCGAAGGGCCATCCTGAACCCGCCGCCCCGCCGCCGCCACCCGTTTTTCCGCCGCCAAGCCGAGCCTTGCCCGGCAAACGACGAAGGCGCCGGGCGGGTGGCCCGGCGCCTTCGCAGGTCCGCCCGGCTGGAGATGCCCCGGGCGGAAAAGGCGAGGCTAGAACCGGTAGCGCACGGAGCCGATGACGTTGCGCTCGGGCTCCTTGTAGCAGAAGCCCGAGGAGCAGATCTGCGTGTCCTCGTCGAAGAGATTGGTGGCGTTCACCTGCAGCCTCAGGCCCTCGACCGAGGGCACGTCGTAATGGGCCGTGGCGTCGACGAAGACGCGCGCGTCGTTGGTGAAGCTGTTGGCGTCGTCGCCGAAGCTCTCCGACAGATAGCGAAGCCCGGCGCCGAAGCCGAGGCCTTGCAGCGCGCCGGTCTGCACGGTGTAGTCGCCCCAGAGCGAGAAGGTGTGGCGCGGGGTGGAGGAAAGCGTCTTGCCGGTGGTGGTCTCCGTGCCTTCCACGATTTCGAGATCGGTATAGGCATAGGCGAGCGTCACGTTGAGCCCGTCGAGCAGCGTCGCCGTGCCTTCCAGCTCGACGCCGCGCGAGCGCAGCTTGCCGCGCTGCACCTGCTCGTTGGTGCCGGTCAGCGGGTTCACGTCGAAGAACACGCCGTTCTTCTGGTCGATGTTGAAGACGGCGGCGGTGAGGAGCGTGCTCCAGCCGGGAATGGCGTATTTGACGCCGGCCTCGACCTGCTCGGCCTCGGTCGGCACGAAGGCCGCGCCCGTGCGGCTGGTGCCGATATTGGGCGTGAAGGCGGTGGAATAGCTGACATAGGGCGCGATGCCGCTGTCGAAGAGATAGGACAGGCCGGCGCGGCCCGACCATTGGGCGTCGCGCTGCTCGGGCGCGTCGCTCAGCGCCTCCGGCGTGCCGGCGGCGGTGTCGGTCCACACCCAGTCGTGCCGTCCGCCCAGCGTCAGCGTCAGCCGGTCGTAGCGGATCTCGTCCTGCAGATAGAGGCCGACCTGCGCCTGTTCCTGGTCGGCGGCGACGGAATAGGCGGGCGTCGAGATCGGGCTGGCATAGACCGGTGCGGAGAAGCGCAGCGACGAGGCCGAGCCGTAGCCTTCGCGATTGGTGTAGAGGGCGTAGGAGGCGTCGACGCCACCGAGAATCGTGTGTTTCAAGGGGCCGGTCTCGGCCTCGACCTGAAGCTGCGTGTCGGACACCGCGCCCTTCAGCGTCTGCTTCACGTTGCCCGAGCCGCGCCGCACGATGTCGCCCACCGGCGCGCCGATCGCATAGGCATATTCGCCATAGACGTCGAGCGCCTGGTAGCGCGCCTTCTGGCGGAAGGTCACGCCTTCGCCGAGCTTCTGCTCCAGCTCGAAGCCGATGCGCCCCTGCGTCTGGTCGAGATCGTTGAAGGACGGATCGCCTGCCGCCACATCGGTGACGCGGTTGTTCTCGTTGACATAGGCGAAGGTGCCGCCCGATTTCGAACGCTGGAGCTCGCCCAGAATCGTCAGCGACGTGTCGCCGTCCGGCGTCCAGGTGAAGGCCGGGGCGACGGTGAGCCGGTCGTCGGAGGCGAAAGGATAGTCGGTGTCGCCGTCGCGCCCGACCGCGGTGATCCGGTAGAAGGCGGTCGTCGAGCCGCCGAGCGGGCCGGAGGCGTCGCCGTTCAACTGGTAGCGGTTGTTGGAGCCGATCTGCGCCTCGATTTCGCGCGCCGCCGCCACGGTCGGCCGCTTGGAACGCAGGTCCACGATGCCGCCGGCATTGGACGAGCCATAGAGCCCGGCCGCCGGGCCTTTGAGGATCGACAGGCCCTCCAGCCCATAGGGCTCGATGTCGAAGGTCGAGAAGCCGTTGTTGAACTCGCGCAGCCCGTCGCGGAAGATGCCGGTATAGGTGGCCGGCAGGCCCCGAATGAAGAAGGCGTCGAAGCGCGGGTCCAGCCCATAGGCGTCGATGCGCACGCCCGGCGTATAACCCACCGCCTCCTGCAGCGTCTGCGGGTTGCGGTCCTCCAGCTGCTCTTCCGTCACCACCGAGACCGATTGCGGCACGCGCACCAGCGGCGTGTCGGTCTTGGTGGCCGAGCGCGTGGTCCGGGCGACATAGCCTTCCGTCTGGAAGCCGCCCGCCGAGGCGCCGGCGACGCCGCCGCCCTTCCCCGTCAGCCCCTCGCCGGAGGCGCCCGCGCCTTCCACCGTCACCGTATCGAGCTGGATCTGCTGCGCCCCGGCGGGACCGATAAGGAGAAGGAGCGTCAGCGCGCTGCTGGCACGGGCGAACCGGGAACGGAACTTGGAAGGCATGGCGGGCGAACCGGAACTGTGCCAGCGCCCCTCGCGCCGGTCGTCCCCATCTTGCTATTTAAAGATGACTATATGAGTCAACTTAATGACGATCTGGCGCCCGGCCTGTGGACGACATCCCAAAAGCCCGGTGCGGCTGGGTGTTGACGAGAACTGAAATGCCCGCCGAAGGGAAAACCACGCTGCGCTTCGCATGCAGCTTTGCCGGCGCCGATGCAGCCCGGCCACAGGTTCTGGAGCGGTTCCAAACGCGGAAGAGACGCTCAGCCCCCTCAGCGGAACGATCACTTCCCCAGCGACACGATCACCGGCACATGGTCGGACGGCCGGTCCCAGCCGCGCGCCTCGCGCAGGACGCGCACGTCCCGCACCATGGCGGGCAGGCCGTCCGAGCCCCAGACATGGTCGAGCCGGCGGCCCTTGTCGGCGCCGTCCCAATCCTTGGCGCGGTAGCTCCACCACGTGTAGAGCTTCTGCGGAAGCGGGATGTGATGGCGCACGAGATCGCGCCAGTTGCCTTCATCGAGGATGCGGATCAGCCCCTCGGTCTCGATCGGGGTGTGCGAGACGACCTTCAAGAGCTGCTTGTGGCTCCAGACGTCCTCTTCGTAAGGCGCGATGTTGAGATCGCCCACCAGGATGGAGGCGACGCCCGGCTCGCTGTCGGCCCGCATCAGGCGCATCTCTTCCAGGAAGTCGAGCTTGTGGCGGAACTTCGGGTTGATCGCCGGGTCCGGCTCGTCGCCGCCGGCCGGCACGTAAAGATTGTGGATGCGCAAGGGGCCGCCGAGCGCCGTGAGGCGCACCGAGAGGTGGCGCGCGTCGCCGATCGCGCAGAAATCCTGGCGCAGGATGTCGTCGAAGGGCAGGCGCGAAAGCGTCGCGACGCCGTGATAGCCCTTCTGCCCGTGCAGCGCGATGTGCTCGTAGCCGAGCGCGCGGAACGCCTCTTCGGGGAAGAGCTCGTTCGGGCACTTCGTCTCCTGCAGGCAGAGCACGGTCGGCGCCTCGCGGCGCAGGAAGTCTTCCACGATCGGCAGGCGCAGGCGCACCGAATTGATGTTCCAGGTGGCGATGGTGAAGGGCATGGGCGGCTTTCGCATTCGGGGGCAAGGGCTGCGTAAGGGAGAAGGCGTCTGCTCGCAAGGCAACGGATGGCCGATCTCACGCGTTGAAGCCCGGCAAGTGGGCGGAGGGGAAGGCCAGGCATGTTCGAAGGCTTCGAGACGCGCGACGTGCCCGGCGAGGGCGCGACGATCTTCTGCAGGATCAAGGGTTCGGGCGAGCCGCTTCTGCTCCTCCACGGCTATCCCCAGACCGGCGCCATGTGGGCACCGATCGCCGAAAGGCTGGCCAAGCGCTTCACCGTGATCGTGCCCGACCTTCGCGGCTACGGGCGCTCGAGCGCGCCGGAATCCTCCGGGGGCGAAGGCTATTCCAAGCGCCGCATGGGCGCCGACATGGTGGCCGTGATGCGCGCGCTCGGGCACGAGAGCTTTTACCTCGCCGGCCACGACCGGGGCGCGCGCGTTGCCTATCGCCTCGCCTTCGACCATCCCGATCGCGTGCGGCGCCTCGCGCTTCTCGACATCCTGCCGACGCTGGAAATGTGGGAGCGCATCGACGCGAGTGGCATGCTCTCGTCCTATCATTGGGCCTTTCTCGCCCAGCCCAATCCGATGCCCGAGCGACTTATCGCCAGCGACCCCGTCTTCTATCTCGATCACACGCTGGCGAGCTGGACCAAGTCGAAATCCACCGCGCCCTTCGCGTCGGAAGCGCTGGCAGAATATCGCAAGAGCTTCTCGCAGCCCGGCGGCGCGCACGGCCCCTGCGAGGACTACCGCGCCGGCGCGACGATCGACCCCGCCGACGACGCGGCCGACCGCGACGCCGGCCGGCGCCTCGCCTGCCCGACGCTCGTCCTCTGGGGCACCGACGGCACGCCCGCCAAGAGCGGCGACCCGCTCGCCATCTGGCGGAGCTGGGCCGACAAGGTGGAGGGCCAAGCCATCGAGTCCGGCCATTTCCTGGTGGAGGAAGCGCCGGAGGAAACGCTGGCCGCGCTGGAGCGCTTCTTCTTCAAGGGCTGACCCGTCACCGTCGATCCATCGAAGCTCAGGTAAAATCTCCGCTTGCGAATCACATAAGTCGATGCTTATGTATCGACATGATGGAAGACGACATCTTCAAGGCCTTGGCCGACCCGACGCGCCGCGCGATCTTCGAGAAGCTGGCGCTCGGCGGCACGCATGCCAGCGCCCTGCGCGAGGGCATGAGCATCAGCCAGCCCGCCATGTCGCAGCATCTCTCGGTGCTGAAAGGGGCGGGCCTCGTCAGCGAAACGCGGGAGGGCCGGTTCGTGCGCTACGAGGTGGACCCGGCGGGCCTTGGCTGCGTGGCGCAATGGCTGGCGAAGTACCGCCGCGTCTGGCCAGCGCGCATGGACGATCTCAAGACCCTTCTGCGGGACATGGACCAATGAGCGAAAGCGCGACCCTCGAGCCCGGGCTGGACCTCGCCCCCGATTTGGACCTTGCCTACGAGTTCGACGAGCCGCCGGAAAAGCTCTGGCGGGCGCTCAGCATCCCCGCCTTCCGCGACGCCTGGCTGCCCGACGCGGCCCTGGCCGAACCGGAGCCGCTCTCCGCGGTTCCCGGCCGCGAAATCAGCTATCGCCTGCGCGAAGACACGCCGCCTTTCCTTGAAAGCTCGGTGACCTTCCGCATCTGCGAAACGCCCTCGGGCGGCACGCGGCTTCGCATTTTGCATCGACTCAGTGGAGGCGGGCGCTGCCTGATGGCGGCCAACGGCAACCGTACGCCGCGCGCCCGCGCCGCCTAGGCGCAACTCTCTCGCCTGCAAGTCACGTCTATTCCCAAGGCGTGAAAGGCCCGTCCCCGATCCACGGCCTTCACGTTCGAGAGCACGCCATGATGAGGAGCCTTTCGACGACACCGGCAAACATCTCCTCATCCTCTTCGCGGATCACCACGAAACCCAGGGCCTCGTAGAAGGCCCTCGCGCCGAGACTCTTCTTCAGGACTCGCACTTCGACCGTCTTCGCGGTGGTCAGCGAGTCGGTAGCGGCCGTCATCAAGCGCCGTCCGACACCGGACCTCTGGTAGGGTGGCAGAACATACATGCCCCACAGGTAAGCAACGTCTCTCGCTTCACGCACGATCGACGCGCCGATCAATTGGCCGCTTGGCGGATAGGCGCCGAAGACCTGAACCCCTGCCGGCGCCATGCCGCCGACGGATGGCCCCGAAAGCTGCGCCACCATGTCCGACACGACAGAAGACCCGACAAGATCCTCGTAAGTCGCGCGCCATTTGACGGCATAGAGTTCGCGCAGCTGCTCGAAATGGCTCTCATCGACAGTCGATAGCGTGATCTCTTCGCGGGTCACGGGATCGTCTTTCCGGTTCAATGCCACCTTTCTCTTCCCTCCATTCTCAAGGAATTCGCCGATGCGCGAAGCGATGCAACTCGTCCCTATGGTCGTCGAACAGTCGCGCGGCGGCGAGCGCGCCTTCGACATCTTCTCCCGGCTCCTGCGCGAGCGCGTCATCTTCCTGAACGGCGAGGTGAACGATCAGGTCTCGGCGCTGGTCTGCGCGCAGCTTCTGCTTTTAGAAGCGGAGAATCCGAAAAAGCCCATCCATCTCTACATCAACTCGCCCGGCGGCGTGGTGACCAGCGGGCTCGCCATGTACGACACGATGCAGTTCATCGAGGCCCCCGTGCACACGCTCTGCATGGGCACGGCGCGCTCCATGGGGTCCTTCCTGCTGATGGCGGGCCAAGCGGGCGAGCGCTGCGCTCTGCCCAACAGCTCCATCCATGTTCATCAGCCGCTCGGCGGCTTCCAGGGGCAGGCCTCCGACATCCTGATCCATGCCGAGGAAACGCGGAAGGTGAAGCACCGCATGACGCGGCTCTATGCCGAGCATTGCGGGCGCAGCTACGAGGAGGTGGAGCGCAAGCTCGACCGGGACTGCTTCCTTTCGGCCGAGGAGGCGCTGGAATGGGGACTGATCGACCGCATCCTCGCCAAGCGGGAGAGGCCGGGATTGGTCGGCTCGGCCTAAGCGTCGAGCGTCACCACACCCGCCCATAGCCGCCGCCCGGCACCACGCCACCGACATAGAACGGGTCGTCGTAAAGGCGGGCGCGGCGGTTGCCCTCGCGCGACAGGTCGATCCGCTGGAGGCAGGCGGCGAATCCGTCCGTGCCGCGCCGGAAGCCATAGTCGGCGCAGCGCGCCTCGTCGGCGGCTCGCCGCGTCTCGGGCGTGACCGTGGTGCAGCCGGCCATGACAAGCGCGGGCAGGAGCATGAGGATCGGGCGCATCGGGATCATCCCTGTTTCCCGCCCAACGACGGGCGAGGCCGCGCGGTTGCACGGCCGACCCGCCCGCCTGGACTCAGCGCTTGCCGCCGGTCTGGCCGGTGGCGATCTGCGAATAGGGAATGGCGAAGAGGTCGTTGTTCACCGAGGCGCCGTCCTCGACATTGTAGACCATGACGGTCGTGTCCTTGCCCTGCGCGTCGCGGATCGTCCATTGGCGCAGGTCGTAGGTGTTGGGGTCGAACATCATGGTGATGCGCGAATTGCCGAAGACCGACTTGTCGCCCATCACGATCGTGGTGAGGTCCGGCCCTTCCTTCACGCTCTGGATATTGGCCGACGAGAGGTCGATGCGCTGGTCGAGCAGAAGCTTCAGCGGCGTCTTCGACAGGGGATAGAGGTCCCAGGTGTTGAGCTTGCGGTTGTTGACCGCGACCTGGGAGCCGTCCGAAATCACCCGCACCGGCGAGCCGGTGTAGTCGAAGCGGATCTTGCCCGGGCGCTCCATGAAGAACGTGCCCTCGGTCTGGTTGCCGGCGGCGTCGAACTGCACGAAATTGCCCTTCATCGAGCGCACGGCGGAGAAATGGTCGGCGACGCGCTGCGCCGTCGCCGCCGCCCCGGCCGCCTGCGCCATGGCCGGTCCCGCCGTCAGCGCCGGCGCGACGGCCGCGCCTAGAAGCAGCGTGGCGGCAAGCGCCGCTTTGGCGATCCGGGGGGCGGTCCGGGGAAAGCTCGTCGTCATGTCCGTTTCCTTGTGCTTGGCCTTGGGCGCCGCCGCAGGGTCGGGCCCCTCCCCGCGCGCTTCGCCGATCCATATCGTTTCAGCCTAGCGCTTCGCTCTGGCGGCAATGCGGCATGGCCGCGTTCGTTTCCTGATAGCCGAAATGGCGCGCCACGCGCGCGATGCCAAGCCCGAATGCGAAAGCCCCCGCCGATGTGATCGAAGTGGGGTCAGTCCTTTTCAACCCACGCGGCGAATGAAACTCGTCCACAAAAGATATACGCGATCGGACCGGCACATGGGACTAGAAGTGCAACTTCATGCATCCAGGCGTGCTGCAGGTCATTCCTCCGTAGAGGGGCTCCCGATACCATCCGGTGACAACTCCGTCCGAACAAAGTGTGCATTTCAGCGTCATGTCGAAAGGAGCTCGGTCGTTGCGCTCCTCATCGAAACGCATACGGAGCGCGCTCATCTTGGCCATGAGCTCTTGTATAAGTTGATCGTCGAAACGATGGCTCGGCTTCTTATTCATCGCTGCAGTTTGACATGCTTCCCCGACCGAGAGCCAATGTGAGACGGCCACATCCAATGGCGATTCGAGCATTCACCAATCATGCGCCCGCGAATCCCAGTTGAGGTGAAGCGATCTTCCCAACGCAAGGCTCATGCGGGCCCCAAACGCAAAGGCAGGCGCGATCGCTCGCGCCCGCCTTCGTGTCGCTCCCCAGAGGCGCGCTCCTACCGCGCGCCGTCGTGATCAGGCGTTGTCGGTCGGTACAAGGATCTCGCGCTTGCCGGCGTGGTTGGCCGGGCCGACGATGCCTTCGCGCTCCATGCGCTCGATGATCGAAGCGGCGCGGTTGTAGCCGATCTGGAGGCGGCGCTGAACGTAGGAGGTCGAAGCCTTGCCGTCGCGCAGCACGATCGCCACCGCCTGGTCGTAGAGATCGGCGCTTTCCTCCATGCCGCCCGCCGAGCCGCCGCCGGAGGCCGGCGCCGGGCCTTCCTCGTCCTCGTCCTCCAGGATCGCGTCGAGATATTCCGGCACGCCCTGCGTCTTCAGGTGCTTGACGATCTCTTCCACCTCGTCGTCGCCGACGAAGGGGCCGTGGACGCGCTGGATGCGACCGCCGCCGGCCATGAAGAGCATGTCGCCCATGCCGAGCAGCTGCTCGGCGCCCTGCTCCTGCAGGATGGTGCGCGAGTCGATCTTCGAGGTCACCTGGAAGGAGATGCGGGTCGGGAAGTTGGCCTTGATCGTGCCGGTGATGACGTCGACCGAGGGGCGCTGCGTCGCCATGATGACGTGGATGCCGGCGGCGCGGGCCATCTGAGCGAGGCGCTGGACCGTGCCTTCGATGTCCTTGCCGGCCACCATCATGAGGTCGGCCATCTCGTCGATGATGACGACGATATAGGGCAGCGGCGCGAGGTCGAACTGCTCGGACTCGAAGATCGGCTCGCCGGTCTCGCGGTCGAAGCCGGTCTGCACCGTGCGCGAGATCGTCTCGCCGCGCTCGATCGCGGTGGCGACGCGGGCGTTGAAGCCGTCGATGTTGCGCACGCCGAGCTTCGACATCTTGCGGTAGCGGTCCTCCATCTCGCGGACCGTCCACTTCAGCGCCACCACGGCCTTCTTCGGATCGGTCACGACCGGGGCCAGAAGATGCGGGATGCCGTCGTAGATCGAGAGTTCCAGCATCTTGGGATCGATCATGATCATGCGGCACTCGGCCGGGGTCATCCGGTAGAGGAGCGACAGGATCATCGTGTTGATCGAGACCGACTTGCCCGAGCCGGTCGTGCCGGCGACGAGAAGATGCGGCATCTTGGCGAGATCGGCGATCACCGCCTCGCCGCCGATCGTCTTGCCGAGCGCCAGCGGCAGCTTGGCCTTGGAGCCGGCGAACGTGTCGGAGCCGATCATCTCGCGGAAATAGACGGTCTCTCGGCGCTGGTTCGGCAGCTCGATGCCGATGGCGTTCTTGCCGGGAATGACGGCGACGCGCGCGGCGATGGCCGACATGGAGCGGGCGATGTCGTCGGCGAGGCCGATGACGCGGCTCGACTTGATGCCGGGCGCCGGCTCCAGCTCGTAGAGCGTCACGACCGGGCCGGGGCGAACCTCGATGATCTCGCCCTTCACGCCGAAATCGTCCAGCACGCCTTCGAGCAGCCGCGCGTTCTCCTGCAAGATCTCGGGCGTCAGCGAATTGTCGCGACCACGGGGCTTCGGCGGCGCCAGAAGCTCGATCGGCGGGAGGATGAACTCCTCGTTCAGCTCGGGGTTGCCGAGCTCGGCAAGGCGCGCGCGGGAGGACTGGCGCGACAGCATCTCGGCCGCCGGCTGCATCTGGACCCGGGCCGGGCGCGCGTCGATGGCGCTGGGCCGCGCCGCCGCCGGCGCCGGCGCCTGCGGGGCCATGCGGGGCTGGGGCGCGGGGGCGCGCGCCGGCTCGGGCTCGGCCCGTCCGCCGCGCTTCAGGCCGGGAAAGGCCACGATGTTGTTGGCGATGAAGCCGCGCCAGCCGCCCTGTTCCTCCGGCTCGGGCTCCGGCTGGCGGCGCATGTCGGCGTCGACAGCGAAATCGTCCTCGTCTTCCTCCAGCGCGATGCGCTCTTCCAGCGTCGGCCGGCTCTCGTCGCCGAAGGTCGGATGAGTTTCGAGTTCGAACGGCGCCTCGTCGTCGGCATAGCGCGCGTCGTCATAGCCCGCCTCGTCCTCGTAGCGCGCTTCCTCCAGCCGCGCCTCGTCCAGCTGGCGCGCGGCCTCCTGATAGGCGGCCTCGGTCTCGAAGGCGTCGGCCGCGGTGCCGTTCGGCTCGGCGGCCTGGGCGGTGCGGGCGGCTTCCGCGGCGGCGAGCGCAGCCTCGCGCTGGGCCATCTTGTAGGAGCCGTTCCAGTCCGAGCGGCCGTGGCGAACCGTGGCGCGGCTCGTGTCCACCGTGCGGCGCGCCGGGGTTTCGGGCGCGGGCACCACGGGCGGGGCGACCGGCGTCGCGCGGGTGCCGGCGGCGGGTGCGCGGGCTGCCGGGCGCGCGGCCGGCTGCGGCACGAAGGACGCCTCTTCCTCGTGCGGGTCGTATTCCACGGGCTCGCCGAACTCCACCGGCTCCTCGAACCGGGGCGGCTGCACGACGCGGGCGACGCGCGGCTCGCGGGCGGCGGGGGCGCGCTCCTCTTCTTCCACGGCGCGAAGCGCGTCGCGCAGGCGCGCCTCCGGGGCGGGCGGCATCAGGGGCGCGTCGCGATCCCATTCGCGGTGGGCGAACGGGTCCTCGCGCCGGCGGCGCGCCTCGGCCATGTCGCCGACCCGGCGGCCCAGCGCGGAACGGGCGGAATAGAGCCAATGGCCGGCAGCGCCCGCCAGCAGCTGCAGCGGGCCTTCGCGCTCGAACTCGTCGTCGCGGCCGGATGCGTGGCGACCGCCGGCCTGGGCTTCGAACTCGTCGGCTTGGCGGGCGACGAGGCCGGCGCCGTTGAGGACGCACCAGGCGGCCGGCAGCGAGAACAGGGCGGCCAGAACCACGCCGAGCGAGCCCTCGGGATAGGAGCCGGTGACGATGGCGGGAATCTTCAGGACGAGATCGCCGACGACGCCGCCGAGGCCGATCGGCAGCGGCCAGCCGCCCGGCGCCTGAAGACAGCCGAGCGCCGCGCTGGCCAGCGCCATGCCGGCGAGCGCCCACCAGGCGCGCGCGCCCGCGCGCCCGACGCGCCGGCCCATGACGAGAAGCAGCCCGCGCGCGGTGAGAAGCAGCGGCAGGAGCACGGCGCCGAGGCCGAAGAGCTGCATGGCGAGATCGGCGACGATGGCGCCGGACGCGCCCGCCAGATTGCGAACCGGATTGCTGTTGGAATAGCTCAAGGACGGATCGTCCACCGTCCAGCTCACGAAGGACACGGTCAGCCAGATCGACGTGGCGACCAGCGCCAGGCCCACCAACACCTGTGCCGGGCGGCCGAGCCGGCCCGTGCCCTCATCCCTTGCGTCGATCGATGCCATCGCCATGCCCTTGAGCCCTGAAGTCCGGCGGGACGAACCCGCATGTGCCCGATGCCGCGCCCGAACGATGCGGGCCGCGCCGGCGCGCGAAGGCGCGAGGCGGCGGCCCGCGCGGAACGCGGCCTTGATCCAGGCAAGGTAAAGAAAGCTGGTTAAGACGCGTTTAACCCTCTCGCCGCCGCGAAACGAGATCAAGCGGTTCTAGGACGGATCAGGGATGGTGCCCCTGCCCGGGCACGCGCTTTGGGGTCTGCCGAGACCGAGCTGACGCGTCGATGCCGCCGGGCGCATTCGGGACGCTCGTGGCGACGAGGTTTGAGGCGCAGAGCGGGCGCGAAGGCGGTCCCTTCTCATGGGTCTTCGCAGGCGCAGCGGCAGGAAAGCGGCCGACAGGGAGGGCCGAAAAGCCCTGCCCGCTCCGCCGCTCGATGATCACGGGCTGCCGGCTGACATGCGGGCGAGCTGGCTGCGAAGGGAGGCACTGGCGCGAGCGTGATGGAACCGATGCCGCCCCCTGCGACATAGTGCCGGGAGCCATCTGCGAACCGGAAAGGAGACGATCATGGAGATCAGGCACGAGGATCACGGCCGGGGCGGGCTGTTCACCACCGGCGAGGGCGAGGACCGGGCGGAGCTGACCTATTCGCCCGCCGGCCTCCAGAACTCGCTGGTCTTCGACCACACCTATGTTCCCGAACACCTGCGCAGCCAAGGCATCGCCGAGACGCTTCTGGAGCGCGCCGTCGCCTATGCCCGCGAAAAGGGCATGACGGTGGTGCCGGCCTGTTCCTATGTCCGGCGCGTCTTCGAGCGCCATCCCGAGCGCTACGCCGATCTCGCCGTGCGCGAGGAAAAGCCCTTCGGCCGCGTCTGACGATCCTTGCAAACGAAAACGGCAGGCGGATCGCTCCGCCTGCCGTCGATCTGTCACCTGATGAGATCAGGCGGCCTAATGGTGATTAGGCGGCCTGATGGTGATCAGGCGTGGTACGCCGCCTCGCCATGCGAGGTGAGGTCGAGACCTTCGCGCTCGGCTTCCACGGTCGGGCGCAGGCCGATCACGGCGTCGACGATCTTGTAGAGGATCGCCGAGACGACGCCGCTGTAGACCAGGGTGATGAGCACGGCGACGATCTGCGAATAGACCTGCGTGCCCATGGTGACGCCTTCGAGATAGCCGCCGCCGCCGAGCGAGGTGGAGGCGAAGACGCCCGTGCCGATGGCGCCGATGATGCCGCCCACGCCATGGATGCCGAACACGTCGAGCGAGTCGTCGTAGCCGACCTTGGGCTTCACCACCGCCACGAAGAAGTAGCAGGCGGCCGAGGCGATGGCGCCGAGCGCGATGCCGCCGATCGGGCCGACGGCGCCGGCCGCCGGCGTCACGGCCACGAGGCCGGCGACGATGCCCGACACGGCGCCGAGCATGGAGGCCTTGCCGCGCGCCATGGCTTCGATGACCACCCAGGCCACCGCCGCGCCGGCCGTCGCCGTGAACGTGTTGAGCATGGCGAGCGCCGCGCCGCCGTTGGCCTCGAGGTTGGAGCCGGCGTTGAAGCCGAACCAGCCGACCCAGAGGATCGAGGCGCCGACCATGGTGAGCGTCATGGAGTGCGGGGCCATGTTGTCACGCCCGAGACCCGTGCGCTTGCCGACCAGGAAGGAGCCGACCAGCGCCGCGATGCCGGCGTTGATGTGGACCACCGTGCCGCCCGCGAAGTCCAGCGCCGCGACGCCGCCCGCATGATGGCCCAGGAAGATGAAGCCGTTCGCGTCCCAGACCATATGGGCGATCGGGAAGTAGACGATCGTCACCCAGAGGATGGTGAACAGCACCACGGCGCCGAACTTGATGCGCTCGGCGAAGGCGCCGACGATCAGCGCCGGCGTGATGCAGGCGAAGGTCATCTGGAAGGCGATGAAGACATATTCGGGAATGACGACGCCTTTGGTGAAGGTCGCGGCCATCGTGTCCTTGGTAATGCCCGCCAGGAACAGCTTGCCCGTGCCGCCCCAGAAGGCGCTGGTGGAGCCGCCGAAGGCGAAGGAATAGCCGTAGAGCACGTAGACGATCATCACCACGGCGGTGATGGTGACGCACTGCATGAGCACGGAAAGCATGTTCTTGGCGCGCACCAGGCCGCCGTAGAACAGGCCGAGGCCGGGCAGGATCATGAACAGGACGAGCAGCGTCGAGACGAGCATCCAGGCGACGTCGCCCTTGTTCATGACGTCGGCCGCGGCTGCGGCGACGGCGGGTGCGACCGTCTCGGGCGCCGGCGCGACGCCGGTGTCCTGCGCGAAGGCGGCCAAGGGCGCGAGACTCGCCGCCGCCAGTGCCGGAACGATGGATTTCAGAAAACGCATGTGACTCTCGGTCCCCTCAAAGCGCGTTCGCGTCGGTTTCGCCGGTGCGGATGCGAACGGCCTGCTCGATGCCGAACACGAAGATCTTGCCGTCGCCGATCTGGCCGGTCTTGGCGGCCGAGGCGATCACGTCCACCGCGCGGTCCACCATGTCGGTGGGAACCGCGAGCTCGATCTTCAGCTTGGGCAGGAAGCTGACGGCATATTCGGTGCCGCGATAGATTTCCGTGTGGCCCTTCTGGCGGCCGTAGCCCTTCACCTCGGTGACGGTCAGACCCTGGATGCCGACGGCGGTGAGCGCTTCGCGCACCTCGTCCAGCTTGAATGGCTTGATGATCGCCATCACGATTTTCATGAGCACCTCGAACCTGGAGGGATCGAACCCTTCCTGCGAAGCGTTCGACCGAGAGACGGGCCCGTGCCGGCCGGGCGGCCGACGGGACTATCCCGACTCTATTCAAGATGCGTGCCAATTAAGCGACGGCCGGATTTCGGCCGTAATTGTGCGGCGCGAAAGCGCTTTTTGCCGATGCGATGGTCAGGGGTACGGTGAAGGCCCCGTAACGATTGCCGGGTTTTTCGGCAATTGCCTGCCTTTTGAGCGGAAAGGCCTCAGGACGGCGCGCGTCGCGGGCGGATCAGCCCTTCCTGTGCGACCGAGGCGACGAGCGTTCCGTCCATCGAGAAGAGCGAGCCGCGCGTCAGCCCGCGCCCGCCGGAGGAGGAGGGGCTGTCCTGCGCGTAGAGATGCCACTGGCTGACGCGCAGCGGCCGGTGAAACCACATGGCATGGTCGAGGCTGGCGGCCTGGATGCGCTCGTCGAACACCGACAGGCCATGGGCGAAGAGCGAGGTGTCGAGCAGGGTCATGTCGGAGAGATAGGCCATGACGGCGGCGTTGAGCGCGGCGTCCTCGCCGACATCGGCCGTCACGCGCACCCAGATGCGCTGCTCCGGCGCAAGCTTGTCGCGCGTGAAATAGTGCTCGGTCGAGACCGGGCGGAACTCCACCGCGCGCGGCCGCATCCAGTAGCGCCGGATCGGCTCGGGCGCGTGGCGCAGGATGTCGGCGCCCAGGCTCTCGCCCGAGGGCAGGTCGTCCGGCCCCGGCACGAGGGGCATGGCAATCTGATGGTCGAGCCCTTCCTCGGGCCGCTGGAACGAGGCCGACAGCGTGAAGATCGCCTGCCCGTGCTGGATCGCGGTGACGAGGCGCGTGGAAAAGGAGCCGCCGTCGCGCAGGCGGCTCGCCTCGTAGATCACCGGCACGCGCGGATCTCCCGGGCGCATGAAATAGCCATGGAGCGAATGGACCGGGCGGTCGGCCGGCACTGTGCGCTGCGCGGCGACAAGCGCCTGCGCGATCACCTGCCCGCCGAAGATGCGCTGCCAGCCGATATCGGGGCTGGTGCCGCGAAAGAGGTTTTCCTCCAGCCTTTCCAGATCGAGCGTCGCCACCAGCTTGGCCACCAGATCGTTCATGCGGTTTTCCTCGTTTCAGGACAAAGCACGCTTCCCCGGCGAAGGGCCGGCGCGGCGCGGGCGTTCCATGCTTTATGGGGCGGCGTGCGGCAAGGGCACGGGGCGGGGCGACACTCAGGCCTCGCGCCGACTTCGAGCGAAGCCCGGCGACACCTCCGCAGGCCGCAGGGACAAGAAGCCGGTCAATTGCTCTTCAGCGAGCGGCCCGCCTTCAGGGCGCCGGCCGGCTCGGCGGACCAGACCGCCTGTTCCAGGCCGCCGCCGCGCCACTTGGCACGGTAGGACGCGGCGTCCGCCGAGCGCATCAGGGCGTCGAGACTGGCCGCGCCGGCCGGCGAGACGGCATAGCCGTGGCTGACGCCGACCCGGACGGAGCGCCCGCTCAGCGGATAGGGCTGGGTGAGGACCTCCACGAGCTGGCCGGCAAAGACATCGGCGTCGTCCGCGCGCTCCAGCGCCATCTGCAGCACCACGAACTCGTCGCCTCCGGTGCGGATGGCGAGGTCCCCCTCCGCAAGAAAGGTCCGCAGCCGAGAGGCCACCTCGCGCAGGAGGTCGTCCCCCGCGTCATGGCCGAACTGGTCGTTGATGGACTTGAACGCGTCGAGGTCGAAACAGTGGACGGCGGTGAAACCCTCCCGCCGTACGTCGAACCATTGCGCGGCCTCCTGCAGCACGAAGCGGTTGGCAAGGCCCGTCAGCGCGTCGGTGCGGGCGAGATGGCCCATCTGGAGGCGCGACGCGATCTCGGCGGCGGAGACGTTGTAGAGATAGCGCACGCTCTCGAGACCCGCGCCGAGGAAGGCCAGGAGGATCACGGCGAGGATGCGATCGGGCGTAGCGCCGAAGGCAAAGGCCGAAGCGGCGGTCGGCAAGGCGGCGATCAACAGGGCCGCCATGGCGATTCTGGGCCGGATGAAGATGCGCGCCACGATGCCCAGTCCATAGCCGAACACCACTCCGGTCGCGAGCATGTGCAGGGACTCGTCGGAGCGCGCGAACAGGCCGCTTCCCAGGGCACCGACCGAGGAGGCCACGGCGCAGGTCGTCACGAGATGCGCGATCTCCCAGATCCGAGCCTCCTCCAGCCCGACGAAGGGACGGCGCAGCCGCCGGCGATGCAGCGCGACGAGCGCGACCTTGGCACTGGAAGCCAGACCGCCGATGCAGGTGGCCGCCAGGACGCCGAGAGACTCCAAGATGGAATAGGCGAAGGCGCCGACGGTCACCAATGTCAGGCCCATGATCGTGCTGGGGACGAGACTATGGGCAAGGCCGGCGACGAGGGTGGTGTAAAGACCTTCCGACTCGGCGTTCGGACCGGCACTCGGGTTCTGGCGGTTCACGCTTGCCTCCCGGTCGATGCCCGGTCGAACACGGAACCCAGCGGCACCCGTCCCGGGCTCGAAAGGAACGGCTCGGCGCGCAGCCGTCCGGTCGCGCCGCTTCGCACACGAGGCTTGGAGGGTCGGAAAGCGGCCTTGCCGCGTCGTCGGTCAGCTGAGGGAAAGCCTACTTCCGCTACGGACCCTCGACCTTCCGTCGAGGAACCACGCCAAAATGGAAGGTGATCAGCCGAATCGTCGCGCGCTTCCCGTACCATTTCCTTCCTCGCGATCCCGTTCCACCGCTGGAATAGATCGTTTGATAAGTCTTCACGCCGTGGTCAACAGAGAATTATTCTCAGTTTTACTGATGATCTCTCTCGTCGGCCCGCGGACCCCAACCCGCCCCCCGCGCGACGCCGAGACCGGACCGGGCGGGTTGAAGCGGCGCGCGGCGACCCCACCCTTGTCCCCAACCCCTCGCACCCTCTAGATCAGGCGGAGGGAGAACGGCCGCACCAGCGGCCGCGTCCCACATCTCGAACGGGAGCCGCCCCATGTCCGACCTCGCCTCGCAGACCCCGCCCGAGCGGGCCGACATCGTCGTGGCCGGCGCGGGCTATGTCGGGCTCGGCATCGCCGTCGCCATCCGCCAGGCGGCGCCGACGCTCGACGTCGTGCTGGTGGACGCAGCGCCCGAGGGGGTCTGGCAGAAGGACGGGCGCGCCTCGGCCATCGCCGCCGCCGCCGTGCGCATGCTCGGCCGGCTCGGTGTCTGGGACGCGATCCGGGTCGAGGCCGAGCCGATCCGCGAGATGATCGTCACCGATTCGCGCAACAACGATCCGGTTCGCCCGGTCTTTCTGACTTTCGGCGGCGAGGCCGAGCCGGGCGAGCCCTTCGCGCACATGGTGCCGAACGTCGCGCTCAACGGCGCGCTGCGGGCGCGCGCCGCCGAGCTCGGCGTCGCCATCCGCTCCGGCGCGGCGGTGACGGGCCTTCAGGTCGGGCCGGCCTCCGTCACGGTGGAAACCGCGACCGGCACGATCGAGGCCAAGCTTCTGATCGCGGCCGACGGCGTTCGCTCGGCCATCCGCGACATGGCGGGCATCCGCACCGTCCACACCGACTACGGGCAGAGCGGCATCGTGGCGACGGTGCGCCACGAGCGCCCGCACGAGGGCCGGGCCGAGGAGCATTTCCTGCCCGCCGGCCCCTTCGCCATCCTGCCCTTGAAGGACAACCGGTCCTCGCTGGTCTGGACCGAATCCACCGCCGAGGCGGAGCGCCTGCTGCGCGCCGACGAGATGGTGTTCGAGCTGGAACTGGAGCAGCGCTTCGGCCTGAAGCTCGGCGCGCTCACCGTCGAGGGCAAGCCCCGCGCCTTCCCGCTCGGGCTGACGCTGGCGCGCGACTTCGTGAAACCGCGCATCGCGCTGGCGGGAGACGCGGCCCACGGCATCCATCCGATCGCCGGCCAGGGTCTCAATCTCGGCTTCAAGGATGTCGCGGCGCTGGCCGAGACAGTGGTGGAGGCCGCGCGCCTCGGGCTCGACATCGGCGCGCTCGACACGCTGCAGCGCTACGAGCGCTGGCGCCGGTTCGACACGGTGCAGATGGGCGTCACCACCGACATCCTGAACCGGCTCTTTTCCAACGACAATCCGATGCTGCGCGCGGCGCGCTCCTTCGGCCTGTCGTTGGTGGACCGCGCGCCCTTCGCCAAGCGCTACTTCATCGGCCAGGCCTCGGGCCTCAACTCCAACACGCCCCGCCTCCTGCGCGGCGAGCCGGTCTGATCCACAGGGCCCAGCGCATGCGCTTCGTTGCGCCGCCGGGGGCCTTCAGAGCAAAAACATCCGCTTGCAAGCCGCCGAAGGAAATCCTCTTCGGCGCAACCGCACTGGCCATGGATTATTTAGAACGGTAACAAGCCGGCAGCATGGCCATCAGGCCGTGCCTTGCCCTTTGCGCTGTCCGGCCGGGTCCGGCCTTCGCCCAAGGGTCGGCAACGGTGCGGGAACAAGGATCACTCCCCATGGCGACGGACGTGAAGGCGGGCGCGAAGACCAAGGGGCCGAAGCTCCCCGTCATCATGAGCGCCAACGACCTTCTGGACGGCGACGTGGTGTTTCTGACCCGCGAGGGCTGGAGCCTCGATCCCAGGGCCGCGCTGGTGGCGAACGACGCCGAGACCGTGGCTTTCATGGAAGCGGAAGGCGCCAAGGGCTTCAAGGCCAACCGGATCGTCGATCCCTATCTCGTCGAGGTCAGGCTGGACGAGGGCGGCCTGCCGCTCGCCACGCATTTTCGCGAGGCGATCCGGCAGAAGGGGCCGAGCATTTTGACCCAATACGGCAAGCAGGCGGAATTTTGAGCTTTTCGGACGGGGATGGCGGACGCGCCCTCCCCTCGCGGTCATGAGCCGGAACCCGAACGAGGACGACAGATGTACCGTTACGACGAATTCGACGAGCGCTTCGTGCGCGAACGGGTCCAGCAGTTCCGCCATCAGGTGGAGCGCCGGCTCGACGGCTCCCTGTCGGACGACGAGTTCAAGCCGCTGCGTCTTAAGAACGGCCTCTATCTCCAGCTTCACGCCTACATGCTGCGCGTCGCCGTGCCCTACGGCACGATGAACTCCAAGCAGATGCGCCAGCTGGCGCTGATCGCCGAGAAGTACGATAAGGGCTACGCGCATTTCACCACGCGCCAGAACCTTCAGTACAACTGGCCCAAGCTGCGCGACGTGCCCGACATTCTGGACCTTCTGGCCGATGTCGAGATGCACTGCATCCAGACGTCGGGAAACTGCATCCGCAACGTCACGGCCGACCAGTTCGCCGGCGTCGCCGCCGACGAGGTCGAGGACCCACGCCCGACCGGCGAGCTCATCCGCCAATGGTCGAGCCTGCACCCTGAGTTTTCCTGGCTGCCGCGCAAGTTCAAGATCGCTGTCACTGGCGCCGAGCACGACCGCGCGGCGATCAAGGTCCACGATATCGGCCTGCGCATCCTTCGCCATGGCGAGACGGGCGAGATCGGCTACGAGGTGATCGTGGGCGGCGGCCTCGGCCGCACGCCGATGGTCGGCAAGGTGATCCGCGACTTCCTGCCCAAGGGAGAGCTGCTCGCCTATCTCGAAGCCGTGATGCGCGTCTACAACGCCGAAGGCCGGCGCGACAACAAATACAAGGCGCGGGTGAAGATCCTCGTCCACGAGATCGGCACGGACGAGTTCAAGGCCCGCGTCGAGGCGGAATACGCCGAGCTGAACGGGCCGACGATCAACGCGCCGGCGCAAGAGGTGGAGCGCATCGCCCGCTACTTCGCCCCGCCCGCCTACGAGACCCTGCCCGAGACCTCTTTGGTGCTGGACGCCGCCCGCGCGGGCGACCCGGAGCTCGACCGCTTCGTGGAGCAGAACGGCTTTGCCCATCGCCAGCCCGGCTACATCGCGCTGACCGTGTCGCTCAAGCCCATCGGCGGCGTGCCGGGCGACATGTCGGACGCCGAGATGCGCGCCTTCGCCGACATCGCCGAGCGCTATTCCTTCGACGAGTTCCGCGTCACGCACGTCCAGAACCTCGTTCTGCCGCATGTGCGGAAGGACGACGTGCCGGCGGTCTACGCCGCGCTCAAGGCGGCCGGGCTCGCCACCGCCAATGCCGGTCTCGTCACCGACATCATCGCCTGCCCCGGCCTCGACTATTGCGCGCTGGCCACGGCGCGCTCGATCCCGATCGCGCAGGACATTTCCAACCTCTTCGCCGACGAGGCGCGTCAGCAGGAGGTCGGTCCCCTGCAGATCAAGATCTCGGGCTGCATCAATGCCTGCGGCCACCACCATGTCGGCCATATCGGCATTCTCGGCCTCGAGAAGTCCGGCCGCGAGAACTACCAGATCACGGTCGGCGGCGATGCGTCCGAGCAGGCCGCGCTGGGCGAGCGCGTCGGCCCCGGCATCGACGCCGAGCAGGTGCCCGGCGCCATCGAGGCGCTGGTGGGCGTCTACATGGCCGAGCGCCAGGGTTCGGAGACCTTCATCGACACGGTGAAGCGCGCGGGCCTGGAGCCCTTCAAGCAGGGCTTCACCGCCTATGTCGCGGGCACCGCGCCGGAAGGAGTACACGCATGAGCCTTCTCGTCTCTCCCGCCGGCGAGCGCGCCGACGAGTTCAGCCCGGTGGAAGACATCGCCGACCTGTCGCTGAGCGAAGGCGCGGTTCTCGTGCCGCTCACGGTCATCGACCAGGCGATCGCCGACCGGCGCAACGCCCCGCTGGGCCTCAGCGTCGCCGGCGACACGCCGGTCTGCGCCATCGAGCCTTATTTCGCTCAGGTCGAGCTGATCGCGGTGCGCTTTCCCTCCTTCTCGGACGGGCGCGGCTTCTCGCTGGCCAAGCGGCTGCGCCGCGCCGGCTTCACCGGCCGCCTGCGCGCCAGCGGTCCGCTGATCGCCGACCAGTTCGCCGAGGCGCTGGCCTGCGGCTTCGACGAGGTCTGGCTGCCCGACGCGATGGCCGAGCGCCAGCCGCTGGAGCAGTGGATGAAGGCCAAGGACATCGTCCACGACCATTACCAAACTGGCTATGGCGAGGATCAAAGCATCCTGCAGAAGCGCCTCGCCGCCCGCGCCGGAGCCCTCGCGTGAGCACCGCCGCTGCATCGGAGCCCAACGGCTCGGCGCCGGAACTGGCCGACCAGCTGAACGAGCGCTTCGCCACGCTCGATCCGGTCGGGCGGCTGCGGCTTCTCACAGAGGCGCTGCCGGGCCGGATCGTGTTCACGACCTCGCTCGGCATCGAGGACCAGATGCTCACCCATCTGATCTTCCGGGAGAAGCTGAGGATCGACGTGGTGACGCTCGATACCGGCCGCCTGTTTCCCGAGACCTATTCGCTCTGGCAGGCGACGGAAGAAAAGTACGGCCGCCGCATCAAGGCGAAGTACCCGCAGGCCGAGGCGCTGGAAGAGCTGATCGACGACCAGGGCATCAACGGCTTCTACTTCGCGCCGGAAATGCGCAAAGCCTGCTGCGGCGTGCGCAAGGTGGAGCCGCTCGGCCGGGCGCTGGCCGGCGCCTCGGGCTGGATCACGGGCCTTCGCCGCGACCAGTCGGCCAATCGCGAGCGGCTGGACTTCGTCTCCTTCGACGGCGCGCGCGGCCTCATCAAGGCCAATCCGCTGTTCGATTGGACGCGCGAGGAGATCCGCGTCTTCACCGCCGACCACGAGGTTCCCGTCAACCCGCTGCACGAGCAGGGCTTCCTCTCCATCGGCTGCGCCCCCTGCACCCGCGCCATCCGCCCCGGCGAGGTCGAGCGGGCCGGGCGCTGGTGGTGGGAAGAGGAAACCAAGCGCGAATGCGGCCTGCATGTGGACGGCGAAGGCCAGCCCGTGCGCGCCGAGGACGGCCGCCCGGCCCCCGGCGACAGCGCCTTCGAGACGATCCCGTCCTGAGGGGTCGCCTTTCCCGGCGATCCGGTCGTCCCCCCTTTCTTGTCTTCTGCCGCGCCCACCCCTTCGGGCGCCAAAGGTCCCTGCCATGAAGCACATGACCCATCTCCAGAGCCTCGAGGCGGAGTCGATCCACATCATCCGCGAGGTGGCGGCGACGGCCGAGAACCCGGTGATGCTCTTCTCCATCGGCAAGGATTCGATGGTCATGCTGCATCTGGCGCGCAAGGCCTTCGCGCCGGGCAAGCTGCCCTTCCCGCTTCTGCATGTCGACACGACCTGGAAGTTCCGCGAGATGATCGAGTTCCGCGATCGCATCGCGCGGGAATGGGATCTCGACCTTCTCGTCCACACCAACGAGGACGGGCTGAAGGCCGGCATCAACCCGTTCGATTCCGGCTCGCGCCTCCACACCGACGTGATGAAGACCGAAGGGCTGAAGCAGGCGCTGAACAAGTACAAGTTCGACGCCGCTTTCGGCGGGGCGCGCCGCGACGAGGAGAAGAGCCGCGCCAAGGAGCGCGTCTTCTCGCTGCGCTCGGCCGAGCATCGCTGGGAGCCCAAGAACCAGCGGCCCGAGCCCTGGCACCTCTTCAACACCCGCAAGCGCCAGGGCGAGAGCTTCCGCGTCTTCCCCCTATCCAATTGGACCGAGGCCGACGTCTGGGACTATATCGCGCTGGAGGACATTCCGGTCGTGCCGCTCTATTTCGCCAAGCACCGGCCCGTCGTCTCGCGCGACGGCACGCTGATCATGCGCGACGACGAGCGCATGAAGCTGAGCGAGGGCGAAGAGACGCGTGACGAGTTGGTGCGTTTTCGCACGCTCGGCTGCTATCCGCTCACCGGCGCGGTGCGCTCGGAGGCGACGACGCTGCCCGAGATCATCGCCGAGATGCGCGCGTCGCGCTCCTCCGAGCGCGAGGGCCGGGTGATCGACCGCGACGGCGGCGCCTCCATGGAAGAAAAGAAGCAGGAAGGCTATTTCTGATGTCCGTCGTCCGCCCTTCCTCCGCCTCCCCCGCTTCGCTCGCCGCCGACGAGGCGCTGGACCACAGCACCAATCCGTCCGCGCTCGCCGAGGACCAGGCCTTTGCCGGCCCCGCCCCCGACGAGGCGCTGCTCGATGAAGCGTCCGACGCGACGGGCGACGCGCCGCTCGCCCCCAGCCTCGGCGCGCTCCGCCAGAACGCCGCCGCCGTGGCGGCCGCCGGCGCGAAAGCCTCGCTCCTGCGCTTCATCACCTGCGGCTCGGTGGACGACGGCAAGTCGACCCTGATCGGCCGTCTCCTGTTCGACACGAACTCCGTCTTCGACGATCAGATGGAGGCGCTGCAGCGCGACTCCAAGAAGTTCGGCACGACGGGCAGCGATCTCGACTTCGCGCTCCTGGTGGACGGTCTTTCGGCCGAGCGCGAGCAGGGCATCACGATCGACGTCGCCTATCGCTACTTCAACACGAAGAACCGCGCCTTCATCATCGCCGACACGCCGGGGCACGAGCAGTACACCCGCAACATGGCGACCGGCGCATCCCAGGCCGAGCTCGCCATCATCCTGGTGGACGCGCGCAAGGGTATCCTGCCCCAGACGCGGCGCCACTCCTTCATCACCTCGATGGTCGGCATCAAGTCGGTGATCGTGGCGGTGAACAAGATGGATCTCGTCGAGTTCGACCAGTCCGTCTTCGACGAGATCGTCAAGGGCTACGAGGCGCTGCGCCCGCAGCTCGGCTTCACCGAGGTGCGCTACATCCCGCTTTCGGCCAAGAACGGCGACAATCTCGCCGAGCGCTCGTCCCACACGCCCTGGTACAAGGGGCCGACCCTTCTCGAAACGCTGGAAGTGGTGGAGCCCACGACCTTCGCGGCCGGCTCTTCGCATTTCCGCCTGCCGGTGCAATGGGTGAACCGCCCCAATCTCGACTTCCGCGGCTTCTGCGGCACCGTGGCGGGCGGGCGCATTGCCAAGGGCGACGCCGTCCTGTCGCTGCCGAGCCGGCAGCGCTCCACGGTCAAGGCCGTCTACGGGCCGAACGGCGAAACCCATTCGGCCGAGGACGGCGAGGCGATCACGCTGACGCTCGCCGACGAGATCGACGCCTCGCGCGGCGACGTCCTGGTCAAGGTCGGCGACCCCATCGCCGCGCACCGCATCCTCCATGCCGAAATTCTCTGGATGGTGGATCGGCCGCTGATCGCGGGCGGACGCTTCGTCGCCAAGCTTTCCACCGCGCAGACGCCGGTCAACGTGCGCTCGCTGGACGAGGCGGTGGACATCCACTCCTACCAGCCGCGCGCCGCCAACGCCCTTCTCATGAACGAGATCGGCCGCGTCACGCTGCAGTTCGACAAGCCGCCGGTCGCGACGCTTTATTCCGAAAGCCGCGAGCTCGGCGCCTTCATCCTGATCGACCCGCTGACCAACGAGACCGTGGCGCTAGGCATCGTGACCGCGCTGCCGCGCGAGGGCGAGGCGCCGGCCGCCACCGCCACGACGGCCTCGCGCCCCGGTTTGACGCCCGGAGCGGCACCGTCCGCCGCGGCCGCGCCGCGGACCCGGTTCGAGGCGATCCGGGCGGAATGGCTCGGACCCGCGCTCGCCGCCTCGCCCGAGCGGGCGCGCGGCGTCACGATCTTCCGCGCCATGGCGGCGGTGCTGGTGGCTCTTCTGGCGCTGATCCTGGGCCTTGCCCTGTGGAAGGCGATCATCCTCGGCGCGCTCGACTTCGCGCTGCGCCCGTTGCTGCGCCGCCTCATGGTGCCGGCCGAAACGGAAGTGCCGGTAGTGGACCCCTCCACCGTGCGCGATGGGGAGGGCATCTGATGTCGGCCGCCTCCCCCTGCTGCCGCGACGAGGGCGCCCTGGCGCAGGAGGCACCGGCCTTGCGCGCCCCGACCTTGCGCGCCAGGGCCGAGCGCGTCGCCGCATGGCGCCGCCCGCGCGCGGTTCTCGACGGAACCCTGCTCGCCGCCTCGCTTCTCCTCTGCGCCGCGCTTCTAGGCGGGTTGATCTGACGGGCGGATCGGGAGGGGCGGGCGCGTTCTCTATTCTTCACTAGGAGAGTGCGACTAAACGGGATCGGGACGTCGCAACCGTTCTCGCCATTGCGCCAAAGCCCGCTCGAAGACGGCGGGCTGATCCAGCGCGCGGGCGAGGACGATCGCCCCCTGGATGCCCGCGACCGTTTCCTCGGCCAGTAGAAGGGCCTCCTCCTCGCCCGATCCCTCTCGCCGCAGCGCGTTGGCGAGCGCTTCGATCCACCGCGCGAAATAGCGGGCGATCGCCAGAGCGAAGCGATCGCGCCCCTCCCCCAAAGCCAAAGTGCCCATGAGGCAGACCCGCCGGCCGGATCGGAAATAGTCCGACACCGCGTCGAACATAGCCTCGCTCGCCTGCCCCGCTGCGGCCTCGCTCTCCAGCGGCGCGAAGATATGGCGCTCGAACCAGACCTCGATCTCGGCAAGAACGGCCGAGAGCATCTCGTCCTTCCCGCCGGGAAAGAAGTGGTAGAGGCTTCCCTTGCCGAGGCCCGTCGCCTTTCCGATCAGGGCCAGACTGGCCCCCTCATAGCCATATCGGCGAAACACCTCGGCCAGCGGCGCCAGACTGTCGGCCCGCTCCGCCACCACGCGCGGCATGGCTAAAGCCTTTCCGGGCAAAGCGGATGCGCCTCACCTTCGGACAAGGGTGAATCCCTATTCATCGGATGGGCTCTAGAGGCCGAGTTCGCTGAGGCCGGGATGATCGTCCGGACGGCGGCCGAGCGGCCAGTGGAACTTGCGCTCGCTCTCAACGATCGGCACGTCGTTGATCGAGGCATGGCGCTCGGACATGAGGCCCGCCTCGTCGAACTGCCAGTTCTCGTTGCCGTGCGAGCGGAACCATTGTCCGCTGTCGTCGCGCCATTCGTAGACAAAGCGCACCGCGATGCGCGCGCCCTGATAGGCCCAGACTTCCTTGATCAGCCGATAGTCCAACTCGCGGCGCCATTTGCGGGTGAGGAAGGACACGATCTCCTCCCGCCCCGCGATGAACTCGGCCCGGTTCCGCCACCGGCTATCTTCCGTATAGGCGAGGGACACCCGCTCGGGATCGCGGCTGTTCCAGGCGTCCTCCGCCAGACGCGCCTTCTGGACGGCGGCTTCGAGGTCGAACGGCGGGAGGGGCGGACGAGACATGGACGAGCCTTCCTGTACCAGTCGGTCATGACTTTACTGATTGGTACAGGATTTAGCCTCATCGCGCAAATCGAAGCAGGAGCGGGCGCGCAAACCGCGCCCGCTCCTGCTTCCGCTCAGGCGCTCTCCGTCGCCGGCTCGACATAGAGCCGCGCGCCGCCGGCCAGGAACTCGGCGGACTTGGCCTCCATTCCGGCCAGCGCCTCGGCTTCGCGCTTCAGGTCGCGGGAGATTTCCATCGAACAGAATTTCGGCCCGCACATGGAGCAGAAATGGGCTGTCTTGTGCGCTTCCTTGGGCAGGGTCTCGTCGTGGAAGGCGCGGGCCGTGTCGGGGTCGAGCGAGAGGTTGAACTGGTCCTCCCAGCGGAAGTCGAAGCGGGCGCGCGACAGTGCGTCATCCCGCAAGCGCGCCGCCGGATGGCCCTTGGCGAGATCGGCGGCATGGGCGGCGATCTTGTAGGTGACGACGCCGGTCTTCACGTCGTCCCGGTCGGGCAGGCCGAGATGCTCCTTGGGCGTGACGTAGCAGAGCATGGCCGTGCCGAACCAGCCGATCTGCGCCGCGCCGATGGCGGAGGTGATGTGGTCGTAGCCCGGCGCAATATCGGTCGCGAGCGGTCCCAGCGTATAGAAGGGTGCCTCGCCGCAGGTCGCCAGCTGCTTGTCCATATTGGCTTTGATCTTGTGCATGGGCACGTGGCCCGGCCCCTCGACCATGACCTGACAGCCCCGATCCCAGGCGATCTTGGTCAGCTCGCCCAGCGTGTCCAGTTCGGCGAACTGCGCGGCGTCGTTGGCGTCCGCCACCGAGCCCGGCCGCAGCCCGTCCCCCAGCGAGAAGGACACGTCGAACCGGCGCATGATCTCGCAGATCTCGTCGAAGCGCTCGTAGAGGAAGCTTTCGCGATGCTTCGAGAGGCACCAGCGCGCCATGATCGAGCCGCCCCGGCTGACGATGCCGGTGACGCGCCGGGCGGCCAGCGGCACATGGGCGAGACGCACGCCGGCATGGATGGTGAAATAGTCGACGCCCTGCTCGGCCTGCTCGATCAGCGTGTCCTTGAACACCTCCCAGTCGAGCTTCAGGGGATCGCCGCCGACCTTCTCCAGCGCCTGGTAGATCGGCACCGTGCCGATCGGCACCGGCGAATTGCGCAGGATCCAAGAGCGGATATTGTGGATGTTGCGCCCTGTGGAGAGGTCCATCACCGTGTCGGCGCCCCAGCGGATCGCCCAGACCAGCTTCTCCACCTCCTCGGCCACGCCCGAGCTGACGGCGGAATTGCCGATATTGGCGTTGATCTTCACCAGGAAGTTGCGCCCGATCACCATCGGCTCGAGCTCGGGATGGTTGATGTTGGCGGGAAGGATGGCCCGCCCACGCGCCACCTCGTCGCGCACGAATTCGGGCGTGACGAATTCGGGGATCGCCGCCCCGAAGCTTTCGCCGTCGCCCAGCCGCTCGGCCGCCTCCGCCAGCGCCGCCTCGCGCGCCAGATTCTCGCGATGGGCGACATAGATCATTTCCGGGGTGACGATTCCCGCCCGCGCCCATTCCAGCTGCGTGACGCGCTCGCCCTCCCGCCCGCGCCGCACGCCATGGGCGGCGGGGCAAGGCTCGACCAGCCGGTCGGCCCCGACATGGCCGTTGTCCTCCGGCCTCACGGCGCGGGGCTCCACCAGCGGATAGCCGCGCGCGGCGATCCAGGCGTCGCGAACCGGGGCAAGGCCGCGCGAAAGGTCGATGCCGGCGTCGGCGTCCGTGTAGGGGCCGGACGCGTCGTAGACGCGCAAAGGCGGCTCGGCCGGGTCGCTCAGCGCGATCTCGCGAAAGGGCACGCGGATCTCCGGCGCGCCGCGCGGCGCGGCATAGACCTTGCGCGAGCCGCGAATCGGCCCGGTGGTCACGGTGGCGGGAAGGGTGGGGGAAGCGGACATCAGGATCTCCAACAAAAAGGAGATCCGGGATCTGTTGCGATGAGCGGCGGCGCGATGCCGCGCGGCGGCACCCTTTCCGTCCCTTCGCCGGCATGACCCGGATCAGGTTCAAAGGGTTCGGCTCGCGCCATCTCAGCCCCACATGGGACACCCCTCGGACGCGCGAAGGGTGGCCAGACGGGCTCTGTCTGTCAAGACCGGGCCGATGGGCTCAGTCGATCTCGCGCGCTTCGGACGGGAGCATGATCGGGATGCCGTTGCGGATGGGATAGGCCAGGCGCGCAGCGCGCGAGACCAGCTCGTTGCGCTCGGAATCATAGCTCAGCCCCGTCTTGGTCAGCGGGCAGACCAGGAGTTCCAGGAGCTTGGGGTCGGGGCGACCCTTGCGTTCCGCGTCGTCCACCATGCCAGTCTCCTCGTTTCGTCGGGTCGCCTGCCGTCGCCTCCGGCAACGCCGCGTTCAGCCGGCTGGATACAGGCCGGGCCGGACCCTGCCAAGTCTCGGGCTCGAAGCGCCGCGCCCCGTGCAAGAGCCTGTTTCGACCTTCGCGAGGCGCCGCACTCGAGCGATGCGAAGTCCTATCCGCAAGGGTCCAGGCCGACGGCCGACGGCGAAAAGGCGCCCTCGCACCGACCCGGCCAAGAGCCCGAACGGTCTCCCGGTTCGCCTATTGCAGGGTCTGCGAGCCGTTTCCGTCCTCGCTGCCCTCGCGCACCAGGGCGATCTCGGTGATGGCGACCAGCGTCTCGGCCCGCGTCTTGAGGTCGGGGGCTTCCAGAAGCGCCTGCTTCTCGGCCGCGCCATAGGGCGACATCATCGACAGGGCGTTGACCAGCGTCTCGTTGGAGGCCTTGGACACGCTTTCCCAATCGGCCTCCAGCTGGTTGGCCTGGAGATAGGAACGGAAGGCTTTCAGAAGCGCGTCGCGGTCCACCTCCTCCTCGCCCTCGCCGGACTCCAGATCGCTGGCGAAGGGCTTGATGCGGCAGAGGCGGAAGGGCTCGGCGCTCTCGTGCTCCTCGATCACCCGGAAGCGCGCGATGCCCTGCAGGTTGAGGAGATAGCGCCCGTCGCCGGTCTCGGTCAGCGAGGTGATGCGCCCCAGGCATCCGACGGCGCAAAGCTCCGGCTCGCCGGAGGGCTGCAGCGCGCCGTCGAGGCGCGGCTGGATCATGCCGATCACCCGCGCGCCCGTCATGGCATCGTCGATCAGCGCGAGATAGCGCGGTTCGAAGATGTTCAGCGGCATCTGCCCGCCCGGCAGAAGCAGCGCGCCGGTCAGGGGAAACACGGCCACCGTTTCCGGGAGGTCGGTCTCCGAACGGTAGGTGACGTTGCCTGCTTGCACCAATGCGATTCTCCGATCGAGCCTTGAGGCTGTTATGAACCAGGGACAGGTCTCGCGTCACCCAGGCAGGTCCATCAGTGACGCCCCAAGGCGGATCGGCGCGGACAGGCCAACGGGTCGCCCGGGCGACGTCGCCCGCAGCCTCGGAACCCGATCCGCCGATCCGGCGCAAGGCCTGTCGCTGGTTCATGACAGCTTCATGGAACTGGCGCGTCTCGCCCCGAACTCAAGAGCGGCGTGAGCACGCAGGCGAGCGGCCGGAGCGCGAAGGCAAAGTCGGAGGGGGCCCGCAATTCCTCTTCGTCTTCGCGCTGGGCCGTATTCTCACAAGGTCGAGCGCCGCCGGGGCACGGCGAAGGTTTTGCCGGCCTGTTCAGCCTCAATGCCAGCCCATGCATCGAGCCGCCTTCGCACTCGGCGCTCTGCGGGCGACGGCAGTCCCGCTCGGCGCCTTTGGCCGCCTATCTCCGCACGATCCTGGCCAGCGCGTTGCCGATCTCGGCGAAGGCGGCGTTGCGCTCGTCGAAGGAAGCCTCGGTTTCCGTGAGATAAAGGCTCGCCACGATCGGCGCGCCTTCGGGGGGCCAGAGCACGGCGATGTCGTTCATCGTGCCGTGGTCGCCGCCGCCGGTCTTGTCGCCGATGTGCCAACTCTTGGGCAGACCGGCGCGAAGCTTGGCGCCGCCCGTCTGGTTGGCCACCATCCACTCGGCGAGTCGCCAGCGCGAGACGTCCTTGAGATGGTCCTCGAACAGGAGCGCGTGCAGCGTCTTCGTCATCGCGGCGGGGCTGGTCGTGTCGCGGGGGTCGCCGGGCGTCGCCTCGTTGAGGTCGGTCTCGCGCCGATCGAGCCGGAAGGTCTCGTCGCCGAGCGAGCGGGCGAAGCGCGTGACGCCCTCCGGCCCGCCGAGCTGGTCGATCAGGACGTTGCCGGCCGTGTTGTCGCTTCGGGTGATCGCGGCCGCGCAGATCTCGGCCAGCGTCATGCCCTCGCCGCCGACCTGTTTCTCGGTCACGGGCGAATAGGTGACGAGGTCGGACTTCGCGATCACCACGCGGCGCGACAGGTCCGCCTCGCCCCGGTCCACCCGCGCCAGCAGCCCCGCCGCCGCGACGACCTTGAAGGTCGAGCACAGGGGAAAGCGCTCGTCCGCCCGCCGCGCCCAGCGCCGACCCGAGCCGGTGTCGTGAACGAAGGCGCCGAGTCGGGCCGAGAAGCGCTTTTCGATATCGGCCAGAAGCGCGTTCAACGCGTCCTCGCCCCTCGCCTGCCCGGCGAAGGCCGGGAGGAAACCGGAGGCGAGACCGGCGCCGGCAAGGGCACCGAATCGGCGGCGGGTGAGAAGGGGCGACATGCTGTTCTCCGCTGATCGTCTGCCTCCCATTTGGCCGGCGAAGAGGGCGGTTCGGAGGCCGGGGAGGCTGGGCTGGCGAGCCGGACACAGGAAAGAATGAAGGTGCGAACTTTGGCCGGCGATTTCGGGACGCCGTCACACCGGATGCGCGATAGGGATGAAACGACGCCACCCAGGGGGCTGCGCCGGTTTCTCTATCAGGCCCGCGCATTCCCTGACGCGGCAACGCGCTCAGCTCCCTTCAGCGTCTTTGGGGCGCTTTAACAGCCGACAAAGGGTTCAGCTCAGCCACGCTCGGCGGTCGTCGCTCCGGCTCCCTCAGCGCGCGCCGGCCAATGCCGGCATCAGACCTTCCCGGATGGCGCGTTCGTTCAGCGGCCCGGTCTGCTTCCAGAGAATGCGCCCGTCCGCGCCGACGAGAAAGGTCTCCGGCACGCCGTAGACGCCCCAGTCGATCGCCGCCGTGCCGCGCTCGTCGGTGCCGACGCGGGCATAGGGGTTGCCGAGGGCGGAAAGGAATCCGAGCGCTTGGTCCGGCTTGTCCTTGTAGTTCAGCCCTTCGATGCGCAGGCCGGAGGCCTGGACCTTTGGGTCGCGCGCTAGCGCCAGCAGCATCGGATGCTCCTCGCGGCAGGGCGCGCACCAGGAGGCGAAGACGTTGACGAGGCGCGGCACGCCGTCCCGCTCGCCGCCGAGGCCCGGCACGGGCTGGCCGTCCGGCGAGCGGAGGCCGGCCAGCGGCGGCAGGGCCGTGGCGGGCGCGGCCTGACCGATCAGCGCGGAGGGGATCTGCGCGGGGTCGTGGCCGGAGAGAAGCTGCGTCAGAAACAGGCCTGCCAGACCGCCGAAGACGAGAAGCGGCAGCGCCACCAGAAGCGGCCGGCGGCGGCGCGGCGCGGAAGGGGCCGGAGTTGGCGCGGGCGACGCCTCGGGGCTCGTGGGGGTGGCCTCGCTCATCGCTTCGCGCCCCGCCCCTCGCCCTCGAAACCCTTCAGTCGGCGGGCCACCTGCCGCGCGTCGAGAAAGATCCAAAGCCCGAGCCCCCCAAGGGCCAAGGCCGCCATGGCATAGGCGGCGGCGATGAAGCCGAAATAGCTGGCCTGCATGGCGCGTCAGGCTCCCGTCTGGCCGAGGCGGCGGCGCTCGAGATTGCGCAGGCGGCGGCGGCGGATTTCCGTGCGCATGGCGGTGAGATGCAGCGCGAAGAAGAGGGTCGAGAAGCCGGCGGCGCACACGAGCAGCGGATGGAGATAGGCCGCGTCCAGCGTCGAGCCGCCTAGGCGCAGGACGCTGGCGGGCTGGTGCAGCGTCGACCACCAGTCCACCGAGAACTTGATCACCGGGATCAGAAGGAAGCCGACCAGCACGAAGACCGCCGCCATGCGGCCCGCGCGCTGCGGCTCCTCGAAGGCGCGGGTCAGCGCGATCAGCCCGAGATAAAGAAGAAACAGGACGAAGACCGAGGTCAGCCGCGCGTCCCAGACCCACCACGTTCCCCACATGGGCCGGCCCCAGACCGAGCCGGTGAAGAGGCACAAAAACGTGAACACGGCGCCGATCGGCGCGGCGGCGCGGATCGAGACTTCGGCGATCGGATGGCGCCAGACGAGAAGGCCGAGCGCCGAGGCCGACATGACCGTCCAGCCCATCATCGCGATCCAGGCGAAGGGCACGTGGATGAAGAGAATGCGCACCGTCGCGCCCTGCTGATAGTCCTCCGGCGCCCGGAGGCCCATCGTCAACCCGATGGCCAATAGGCCCAGCGCCACGGCATAGAGCCAGGGCTGGAGGCGGCCCGACAGGTCCAGGAACCGCGTCGGGTTGGCCAGAAGCGCGAAGCGCGAGGGGCGGGCGGCAAGATCGCTCATAGGGCCTTTCTAGAACGGTTCGCAGGCGGCGGCAAACCGCCTCGCTTGCCGGCGGATGTGCGCTTTCAGCGCGCCTGGACGCGCAGCGCCATGCCGATCGAGGCGGGCATGACGGGCTCGAAGCCGAACTGGGCGTAGAGATGCCGGGCGTCGCCGTCGGCGATCAGGCTGACATAGGCGCTGTCCGGGGCGTTTTCGTGAAGCCAGTCCATCAGCGCGGCGAAGATCGCCTTGCCGATCCCCCGCCCCTGGTGCGCCGGCTCAACCGCCATGTCCACGATCTGGAAGAAGGCGCCGCCATCGCCGACCACCCGGCCCATGGCGACGGCCCGGCCTTCGAAGCGCACCACCACGGCGTGGAGCGTGTTCGGCAGCCCGCGCCGGGCGGCCTCCTCGCTCTTGGGGCTGAGGCCGGATACGGCGCGAAGGCGACGATAGTCGTCGGCCTCCGGCGTCTCGCGATGGAAGGAGTAGAGCGCGGGGTCGAAGCGAGGCATGGGTCTCTCGTCGTTCAGTCGGCGGATTGGCGAAGGGCGAGCGCGGCGGCGAGCGGGCCGAGCACGCCGTAGAAAAGCGTGAGGGCACAGAGGATCAGGAAGGGCGCGCGAAACGGCGCGAGGTCACCGATCGCCCCGTTGGTCGCGGCGACGCCGAAGATCAGGACGGGAATGGCGAGCGGCAGGGTGAGCACGGAGACGAGCACGCCGCCGCGCGGCAGACTGGCCGCCACAGCCGCGCCCACCGCCCCGATCAACACCAAAGCGGGCGTGCCGACGAGAAGCGTCAGCGCCGTCGCGCCCAGCGCCAGCGGCGGCAGGGCCAGGAGCAGGCCGAGAAAGGGCGCGGCGAGCACCAGCGGCAGGCAGGACGCGACCCAGAGCGCGGCGGATTTGGCCAGCACCACCAGCGGCAGCGGCAGCGGGCCGGCGAGAAGCAGGTCGAGCGTGCCGTCCTCGCGATCGGCCTGGAACAGGCGGTCGAGCGAGAGAAGCGTGGAAAGCAGCGCGCCGATCCAGAGAAAGGCCGGGCCGATGCGCGACAGGAGCTGGAGATCCGGCCCGACGCCGAAGGGAATGACGGCCACCACCGCCAGAAAGAACACGACGCCCGGCGCGCCGCCGCCCGACCCCGAGAGAAGCAGCGCGAGGTCGCGCCGAAACAGCGCGCCCATCAGCCGATCGCCTCCCAGGTCTCGTCGCTCTCGATGGATGATTCGAAATCGGCCGCTGTCGAGGGCGCCGGAGGCTCAAGACGGAGCGTGCGCGCCTCGGGCCCAAGATCGAGCGGCTGATGGGTGGCGGCGAGAATCAGCCCGCCCTCGGCGAGATGCAGCCGGCAAAGCCTGGCGAAACCGTCCTGCGCCTTGGCGTCCAGCGCCGTGGTCGGCTCGTCCAGCAGCCAGAGCGGGCGATGCGCGACGAGAAGCCGGGCGAGCGCGGCGCGGCGAGCCTGGCCGGCGGACAGATCGTGACAGCGAAAGGGCACAGCGCCGGGAAGGCCGACCGCCTCAAGCGCCTCTCGCGGCGACAGCGCCCGGCCGCCGAGATAGCTTTGCCAGAAGCCGAGCTCGGCGCCCGCCGTGCGCCCGCCCTTCAGGGCGTTGCGATGGCCGAGATAATGGGCGATTTCGGATGCGGAGCGGGCGGGCTCGCCACTGGCTCCGGCGAAACCCTCGACGCGAACCGCACCCGCCAGCGGCGGCAGGAGGCCGGCCAGCGTGCGCAGGAGGGTCGACTTGCCGGCGCCGTTCTCGCCGGTAACGAGCACGGCCTCGCCGGGGGCGAGCGCGAGGGTCAGGGGCGGCACCACGAGCCGGCCGGCCCGGCCACAGGCCAGCCCTTCGATCACGAGCCTGCCCGCCACGCCGGAACCACTCCTCAATCTTCCCGCGCTATGACAGGCGCCGAACATCCCGAAGCTTCGTTGTGGAGAGGCGGGAGACGAAAGGCAAGCGGCAGAACGGGATCGTCCGTCACCGGGCAAGGGGTCGTGATCGGCGAAGATGGAGCGAAGCGGGAGCGCCGGGTCGATTGCGACGCGGCGAATGCGCGAAGCCCCTTTATAGCGATTACAAACTTGCCTATAAGGCGCTCACCCACTCCAGCGACCGGCGTGGATCACATAGCGCCGATCTCACGTGCCCCGCCTCCCCGGCGAGGACTGAGGCGGACGGGCGGAAATGGTCGCACCCGCATTTTCCGAAGCACGCTTTGGCGTGCCGCGGTCGTTCGCCTTTCGGACATTTTTTGGTTCGAGAAGGAACGAGAACCCTATGTCCCACCCCGACAGCTTCAAAAGCCGCAAGACCCTCTCGGTCGACGGGAAGCCCTATGTCTATTTCGACCTGAAGGAAGCCGAGCGGAACGGCCTTTCGGGTGCCTCGCGCCTGCCCTACTCGATGAAGGTCATTCTCGAGAACCTCCTGCGCAACGAGGACGGCCGCACGGTTCTGGCCGACGACATCCGCGCCGTGGTGCAATGGCTGAACGACAAGGGTTCGGCCGGCCACGAGATCGCCTATCGCCCGGCCCGCGTCCTGATGCAGGACTTCACCGGCGTTCCGGCGGTGGTGGATCTGGCCGCCATGCGCGACGCGACCGCCAATCTCGGCGCCGACCCCAAGAAGATCAACCCGCTCGTGCCCGTCGATCTCGTGATCGACCACTCGGTCATGGTGGACTATTTCGGCAAGCCCGATTCGTTCGAGAAGAATGTCGGCGTCGAGTACGACCGCAACGGCGAGCGCTACACGTTCCTGCGCTGGGGTTCGGGCGCCTTCCAGAACTTCCGCGTCGTGCCTCCCGGCACCGGCATCTGCCACCAGGTCAATCTCGAATACCTCGCCCAGACCGTCTGGACGAAGGAAGAGAACGGCGAGACGATCGCCTATCCCGACACGCTGGTCGGCACCGACTCGCACACCACGATGGTCAACGGCCTCGCGGTTCTGGGCTGGGGCGTCGGCGGCATCGAGGCCGAGGCGGCCATGCTCGGCCAGCCGATCTCCATGCTGATCCCCGAGGTCATCGGCTTCCGCATCGACGGCAAGCTGCCCGAGGGCACAACGGCGACCGATCTCGTGCTCACCGTCACCGAGATGCTGCGCAAGAAGGGCGTCGTCGGCAAGTTCGTGGAGTTCTACGGTCCGGGCCTTGCCAACCTCACGCTGGAAGACCAAGCGACCATCGCCAACATGGCGCCGGAATACGGCGCGACCTGCGGCTTCTTCCCGGTCGACAAGGACACGATCGCCTATCTCGAGGCGACGGGGCGCGACAAGCACCGCATCGCGCTGGTGGAAGCCTATGCCAAGGCTCAAGGGATGTTCTTCGACGCCTCGTCGGAAGAGCCGATCTTCACCGACACGCTCTCGCTCGACCTTTCCACCGTCGTTCCCTCGCTCGCCGGCCCCAAGCGCCCGCAGGACCGCGTCGCCCTCACCGAGGCCGCGCCGAAGTTCCGCACCGCTCTGACCGAGCTGCAGGGCGGCCGCAAGAAGAGCGAGCTTCCCGCTTCGACCGGTGATTCGCGCTTCATGGACGAGGGCGCCACGCAGCCCGGCCAGACGCCCGAGACCGTGCGCCACCCCGTCGAGGGCGCGGACCACGGCATCTCGGACGGCGACGTCGTGATCGCCGCCATCACCTCCTGCACCAACACGTCGAACCCGAACGTGCTGGTCGCCGCCGGCCTCGTCGCCCGCAAGGCGCACGCGCTCGGCCTCAAGGTGAAGCCCTGGGTGAAGACCTCGCTGGCCCCCGGCTCCCAGGTCGTCACCGAATATCTCGAAAAGGCCGGTCTCCAGACCGATCTCGACGCGATGGGCTTCAACCTCGTCGGCTACGGCTGCACGACCTGCATCGGCAATTCCGGCCCGCTGCCGGAGGCGATCTCCGAGGCGATCAACAAGAACGACCTCGTGGCCGTCTCGGTGCTTTCGGGCAACCGCAACTTCGAAGGCCGCGTGAACCCGGACGTGCGGGCGAACTATCTCGCCTCGCCCCCGCTCGTCGTCGCCTACGCCATCGCCGGCTCGATGTTCGTGGACATCACCAAGGAGCCGCTCGGCCAGGACAAGGACGGCAAGGATGTCTTCCTCAAGGACATCTGGCCGACCACGCAGGAGATCAGCGAGATCGTCCGCAAGACGGTGACGCGCGATCTCTTCGAGAGCCGCTATTCCGACGTCTTCCGGGGCGACGAGCACTGGCAGAAGATCGACGTGTCGGGCGGCCTGACCTACGAGTGGGACGACCGTTCGACCTACGTGCAGAACCCGCCCTATTTCGAGGGCATGTCGATGACGCCGGAAGCCGTCACCGACATCAAGAACGCACGCATCCTCTCGCTCTTCCTCGACTCGATCACCACCGACCACATTTCCCCGGCCGGCTCGATCAAGAAGAACGGCCCGGCGGGCGAATATCTCGTCTCGCATCAGGTGCGCCCGATCGACTTCAACTCCTACGGCGCGCGTCGCGGCAACCATGAAGTCATGATGCGCGGCACCTTCGCCAACATCCGCATCAAGAACCAGATGGTTCCGGGCGTGGAAGGCGGCATCACCAAGCACTTCCCCTCGGGAGAGCAGCTGGCGATCTACGACGCGGCGATGAAGTACCAGCAGGACGAAGTGCCGCTGGTCGTCTTCGCCGGCAAGGAGTACGGCACGGGCTCGTCGCGCGACTGGGCGGCCAAGGGCACGGTTCTGCTCGGCGTTCGCGCCGTGATCGCGCAGAGCTTCGAGCGCATCCACCGCTCCAACCTCGTCGGCATGGGCGTCGTGCCCTTCGTCTTCCAGGAAGGCACGAGCTGGCAGACGCTCGGTCTCGTCGGCGACGAGACGGTGACGATCGAGGGCCTGACCGAGGTCAAGCCGCGCCAGACCATGAACGCCGTCATCACCCGCGCCAATGGCGAAGTGCTGACCGTTCCCCTGCTCTGCCGCATCGATACGCTGGACGAGCTGGAATACTTCAAGAACGGCGGCATCCTGCACTACGTGCTGCGCCAGCTCGCCGCCTGAGGTCACGTCCCATCCGCCCGGCCCCTTCGCGGGCCGGGCGTCTCATTTCGCCGCCGCTCCTGCACGCAGGGGCGGCGGCGTTTTCATGCGCGCACCCTCGCGCAAGCTTCACCCTCAATTGAACGGGGGAAGGCTCGCGTTCCCTGGGGTTCCTCCCGCATGGTCCCATCTGTTTTCGGGCAGGCCCCGAAGCCGAGGAGACCCCGCCCCATGACCCCGCCGAGCCTTGCCGCCCTGGCCTTCGCCGCCGCCGCGCTTGTGAGCGCCCCCAGCGCGCGCGCGGATGAGAGCGGCGCCGAGGCGACGAGCCGGACGGTGCGCGGCATCGTGGAGCTCTTCACCAGCCAGGGCTGCGCCGAATGCCCCAAGGCCGACGCGGTTCTCTCGCGCCTTGCCGCGCGGCCGGACTACGTGGCGCTGGCCTATCACGTCGATTATTGGGACTATATCGGCTGGGAGGACCCGCTCGGCTCGCGCCGCAACGCCGAGCGGCAGAAGGGCTACAGCAAGGCGATGCGGCTGGGCGGGCTATCGACGCCCCAGGCCATCGTCAACGGACAGGCTGCGCTCGGCGGCGCGGACGAGGCGGCGATCGAGCGCGCCGTCGGCGCCGCACCGCTGCCGGGCGCGGACGGCCAGCCCACCATCGAGATGCGCCTGTCCGGCGACACGCTGAGCCTTCGCGTCGCCGCCGGTCCGCAACCGGAAGGCGCCCGCCCCCCGGCGCTGATCCTGGCGACCTATGCCAAGACCACCAGCACGCAGGTCGCGCGCGGCGAGAACCAGGGTCGCCAGCTTCTCAACACCCATGCCGTGCGCGACTGGCGCGCGGTCGGGGTGATCGGCCCGGACGGGCGCCTGTCGGTGGACATGCCGCTTGGACTCCTGGCCGATCCCGACGCCGAGGCGGGCGGCTGCGTCGCGCTGATCCAGGCGATGGACAAGGACGACCGGCCGGGCCGCATCCTGGCGGCGGCGGCACTGCGCTTCTGACGTTTCTTCGAGCGACTCCCCAATCGGGAAAACATCCCTTTTTACAAGAAGATAGCGCCAGCTTCCTAGACCCGGGGCCTGAATCGCCCTCGGACGCGGCTGCGCACAAGCCACGTCCGGCGCGCCGCAAGCCTTGCCCCGGCATGGCGGTCCCGTTGCAACGCCCTTCGCCCGGTCCCATTTCCATGACAGGATGATGAAGCGCCGCGCCTCCCCCGCGCCGCGCCTCGGAGGGACAGCGATTGACCGAACCTGCAGCCGAACGCTCCGCCTCGCTGATCAATCTGGCGGAGGTGCGCAGCGCCAACAGCCTGCCGATCGTCAGCTTCGACCGCCACGAACTGGGAGAGATCCTTCGCATCTACGGGCGCATGGTGGCGGCCGGGGAATGGCGGGACTATGCGATCGACACGCTGCGCGACCGCGCCGTGTTCTCGATCTTCCGCCGCGCCTCGGAAATGCCGCTCTTCCGCATCGAGAAGGACCCCAAGCTCGCGCGGCGCCAGGGCGCCTACAGCGTGCATGCCGCCGGCGGCCTCGTCATGAAGCGCGGCCACGAGCTGTCGCAGGTGCTGCGCGTCTTCGATAAGGCGTTGAAGCTCACAGAAAGCTGAAGACACGTCTCGTCGGCGGGCCGGTTCGGCCAGGATGGCCGCGCGCCGGCCCGGCCGGGGAGCGGCGCGATGTCGCTGGTCATACCGGCCAATGGTCCGGCAGCCCGAACCCGCAGTGAAATCGGGGGGTCGGCGGCGCGCCTGTCATTCCGCCCCACAAGGCCGGCTCTCCCGAGGGTGAGATTCAACGCTTCTTCACCATCCGGATTGAGGCGGTGGATACCGTTGGTCCCCTATGGCTTTCGGTATGGCAGCCTTCATCCTTCTCGCATCGCAGCATTCCCTCGGATTCGTCCTGACGGCCGCCGCCATCTGCGTGGTGGCAGGTTGGCTTCTGGCGGTGCTTCTGGATGCGGCCGAGGCGGGCGAAGGTGCGGTTCGCCGCCGCTGGCAATGGGCCGTGGCGGCGGTGGCCGGGCTCGGCGTCTGGACCACGCATTTCATCGCCATGCTCGGCTACCGCGCCGATCTGCTGCTCAGCTACAACGGGTCGGAAACGGCCCTGTCGGCCCTCATCTCGGTTCTCGCCGTGGGCGTGCCGCTGGCGCTTTCGGTCTCCTTTTCGTCGCTCCGCGCGCGGGTTCTCCTCGGCGCGCTCGGGGGCTTGGGCATCGGCGCCATGCACTATGCCGGCATGTCCGCGATCGAAGGCTGCTCGCAGGCGATCGCGGGACCCGTGGTGGTGCTCGCCTACGGCATGGGCGGCCTGTGCCTTGCGACGGCTCGCGGCCTGCCCCGCGCGATGCGTCATCCCGCCCTGGTCTGCCTTCTCGTCACACTCGGGGTCTGCGGCGCGCATTTCATCTCGATCGCCGGCGTCTCGCTCATGCCTCATGGCGACCGACTGGCGATCGCGGGCGAGAACGTCACGCTCAGCATCTTCACCGCCGCCGGCGCCGTGGTTCTCTTCGTCGGCGCCATCCTGGCCCTGCTGACGGCGCGGCGCTTCGAGGAGCAGAAGCTCGCGCACGCGCAGATTCTCTCCACAGCGCTTCACAACATGTCGAACGGGCTGGTCTTCATCGACAACCAGAACCGGATCGGCCTGTTCAACACGCGCTTCCTTGAGCTGTTCGCCCTGGGCGAGCGTTCCCTCAGCAACGGCATGTCGGTCCTGTCCTTTCTCAGCGTGGTCGGGCGGGCCAACAACTGGTCGGCCGACAAGCAGACCGACGTGAACCAGCGCATCCTGGAGCGCATTCGTTCCGGCACGCTGCGGCGCACGGAATGCGCCATGTCCGGGGGGCGCATTCTGGAAATCGAAAGCCGCCCGGTGCAGGGCGGCGGCACGGTGCTGATCTTCGACGACGTGACGAGCACCCGAAAGGCGCAGCAGCAGATCTCGCATATGGTCTTCCACGACCCGCTGACGGGCCTCGCCAACCGGCGCGGCCTGCAGGCGCGTATGGAGGCGGGGCTGGAGCCCGCCGAGCGGTGGCATCTCCTGCTTCTGGATCTCGATCGCTTCAAGCCGGTGAACGACACCTATGGCCATGCGATGGGCGACCAGCTCCTCGTGCAGGTCGCCGGGCGCCTTCGGGTGATCCTGGCCGAGGCCGACTTCGTCGCCCGCATCGGCGGCGACGAGTTGGCCATCCTCCTGGCGGGAGACGCCGCGACGGCGCGCGAAACGGCGGAAGGCATCGTCTCCACGCTGTCCGTGCCCTTCATGGTGGGCGACACGATGCTGTCCATCGGCTGCTCGATCGGCATCTGCGGCGCGCACGAGGCGGCCGACGCCGACCTTCTCATGCAGCAGACCGACATCGCGCTCTACGAGGCCAAGCGCCAGGGCCGTGGCTGCGCGGTCGCCTATCTCTCCGGCATGATGGAGGCGGTTGCTGAGCGCAACCAGCTGGAGCGCGACATGCGCCAGGCGCTGGCGCAGGGCGCCTTCCACCTCGCCTACCAGCCGCTCCTTTCGCTTTCGAGCGATGCGGTGATCGGCTACGAGGCGTTGATCCGCTGGAACCATCCCACCCTCGGCCCCATCTCGCCCGCGCGCTTCATTCCGCTCGCCGAGGAGATCGGCCTGATCGTCGGGATCGGCGAATGGGTGCTGCGGGAAGCCTGCCGCGAGGCCGCGACCTGGGACAGCGCGCTGCACATCTCGGTCAACGTCTCGCCCGTGCAGCTGCGCTCGCCGCAGCTCATGGCGCATGTGACGCGGGCGCTGGCGGCCAGCGGCCTGACGGCGGCGCGGCTGGAGGTGGAGCTGACCGAGACCGCCATGGTCGAGGACGGTCCGGCCATCGCCCATATGCTCGCCTCGCTGCGGGAGATGGGCATTCGCGTGGCGATGGATGATTTCGGAACGGGCTTCTCCTCGCTCGCCCATCTCCGCGACTTCCCGCTCGACCGGATCAAGATCGACCGGTCCTTCGTGGCGAGCGCGGACACCGATGCGAACTCGCTGGCGGTGCTCACCGCCATCGTCCAGCTCGGCAGGGCGCTGTCCATCCCGACGCTGGCGGAAGGCATCGAGACGGAAACGCAGCTGGCGCTCCTGCGCCGCATCGGCTGCGACGCCGGCCAGGGCTATCTGCTCGGTCGCCCCGAGCCGCGCCTGCGAGAGAGCCAACCGCTCGTCGCCGACGCGGCCTGACACCCGGCCTCCCCCGCCCTCACAGCGAGCGAAGCCGGCGCGCGGGGTTCAAGCCGCGCGAGGCGTGGCCGGGGCGATCAAAGCCTCTCCGACTACGACAGGGTGCCGGGATAGACGCTTTCGTCCGGGACCGTGCTCTTGCCGCCGTTCAACGGGTACTGCATCAGCACCGTGTCGATCCAGCGGCCGAACTTGAAGCCGGAGCCCTCGAACAGGCCGATCCGCGCGAAGCCGAGCTTCTCGTGCAGACGGATCGAGCCGTGATTGTCGGCCCCGCCGATCACCGCGATCATCTGGCGGAAGCCCTTGGCCTGGCAAAGCTCCAGGAGCCGGCCGAGCAGCGCCGTGCCGATGCCCTGCCCCTGCGCCTCGGGCGCGAGATAGATCGAATCCTCCACCGACCAACGATAGGCCGGCCGAGCCCGGAACGGGCCGGCATAGGCATAGGCGACGACCTCGCCAGCCGCGTCGCAGGCGACGAGATAGGGATAGTCCTGCCGCGTCAGGCCGAGAAAGCGCGCCGTCATCTCCGTCTCGTCGGGGGGAACCAGCTCGTAGGTCGCCGTGCCGTGCAAGACGGCGTGCTCGTAGATCCGGCAGATCGCGGGAATATCGGCCAGGCTGGCTTCGCGAAGGGTGAACGCGCTCATGGAGGGGATGCCTTACTCATTCGAAACGGCGCGACCATAGGCGCGGCGGCCCGGCGGCTCAATGCGTCGAATGACGGAGGCTGGGGCGTCGAACGCGCACAAAAAAGGGCGGCCCGAGAGCCGCCCTTTCACCGTATCGATCCTGTCGGCTTAGCCGCTCAGTTGCGGCTGGAGCCGAGGAACTGAAGCAGGAACATGAACATGTTGATGAAGTTCAGGTAGAGCGACAGCGCTCCCATGATGGCCTTGCGGCCCGCGACCAGCGTGTCGTCGCCTTCGAAGTACATGTCCTTGATGCGCTGCGTGTCCCAGGCTGTGAGGCCGGCGAAGACGAGCACGCCCACGGCCGAGATGGCGAAGCCCAGCGCCGAGGAGGCGAGGAAGACGTTCACCAGCATGGCGATGATGAGGCCGAAAAGGCCCATCACCAGGAACGAGCCCATGCCCGACAGGTCCCGCTTCGTCGTGTAGCCGAAGAGCGACAGCGCGCCGAAGGCGGCGGCCGTGACGAAGAACACCTGCACGATCGATTCCTGCGTGTAGACGAGGAAGATCGTGGAGAGCGACAGGCCGACCAGCGCGGCATAGGACCAGAAGGTCGCCTGCGCGGCCCCCGTGCTCATGCGGTGGATGCGGAAGGACAGGAACATCACCAGCGCAAGCGGGGCGAACATCAGCACCCAACGCAGCGGCGTCGTGAAGACGGTGGCGCCGAGCTGCGTCAGCATCACGCCGTTGACCGCGCCGACCGCCAGCGAAGGATCGCTCGTGGTCGCGGCGGAGAAGAGGCCGTAGGCGGCGATGCCGGTCAAGGCGAGGCCGATGGCCATGAGATTGTAGACCCGGAGCATGTAGCTCCGGAGGCCCTGGTCGATGGCGACGTCGGCGCGGCCCCGCGACAGGGGGACGCTGCGAACGCCGCTGTTCCACTTGTCAGCCATGGACAGTCTCCTTTTTCGGTGTCCCGTGTTGTCCGGGGTCCCGTGGGGGTCGGCCTCGAAAAGCCTGGCTCCGCTGGCGGGACGCCCAGCAAGCCCTTGGCCCCAAATATGCGAAGCATCGGCCTCGCTCACAAGAGACGCAACGCTCAGGGCGGCGGATTCGGCGCCCCAGTGCCATTAAATTTCCGTCATTCGGCCGGTTTCGGCTCCCAATCCGCCCTTTCTACAACTCCCGCAGGACGGGCGCCGCCTTTTGGCCGAGCACCCGCCACGTGCCGGCGAGGCCGAAGCCCACGGTCAGAACCAGCGCCACGACGAGAACGGTGAGCGCGATGCCGCCGTCGAAGCTGAAGGGCAGCTGCATGACGCGGGCGAGCACGTACCAGGCCGCGAGCGCCCCGGCGCCGATGGCGAAGAGGGCCGTCGCCGCGCCCAGCGTCAGATATTCCGTGACATAGGCCCGGATCAGGACCGAGCGCGTCGCGCCCAGCGTCTTCAGCACCACGGCGTCGTGGACGCGGGTCCGATTGCCCGCCGCGAGCGCGCCCGACAGAACGAGAACCGAGGCCACCAGCGCCACGGCCGCCGCCGCGCGGATGGCGAGCGCCAACTGCGCGACCAGCGCGTTCACCGCATCCAGCGCATCCTTCACCCGCACCGTCGTCACCGCCGGGAAGCTGTTGGAAATGCCGCGCAGGACAGCGCGCTCTCCGTCACTGGAGGCCTGCGGCATGTCCAGCGTCGCCAGCCACGCATGGGGCGCGCCGGCGAACGTGTTGGGCGAGAAGACCATGACGAAGTTGATCGACAGCGATTCCCATTCCACCGCGCGGAAATTGGCGATGCGCGCGGTGATCTCGCGGCCGAGCACGTTGACGGTCACCGTCTCGCCGAGCTTCAGGCCGAGCTCCCCTCCCTCCTTGGCGGAGAAGGAAACCTGCGGCTCGCCGGTATAGTCGGCGGGCCACCAGACCCCTTGCGTCAGTGTCGTGTTCTCGGGCGGGGCGGCGGAATAGGTGACGCCCCGGTCGCCGCGCAGCACCCAGGCGCCTTCAGGCGGCACCTGAAGCTGCGCCACGTCCGTGCCGTTCAGCTTCACGATGCGCCCGCGCAGCATGGGCACGGCGTCGAGCGTCGAACCCGGCGCAAGCTCCTGTATCCGCTGGCGGAACGGATCGACCTCGGTGGACTGGATGTCGACGAAGAAGAAGTTCGGCGCGCGGGCGGCCAGCCCCGTGCCGATCTCGCGGCGCAGCGCCGTGTCGATCGTCGCCAGCGTGACGAGCAGCGTCAGCCCGAGGCCGAGCGACAGGACTACGGAATGGGTGAGCGCGCCGGGCCGGTGGATATTGCCGATGGCAAGGCGCAGCGGCGTGGAGCGCACGCGCGGCAGGCGCGCCGCGATCGCGCGGATGGCGATCGAGACGAGACGCAGGACCACGAAGGCGACGGCGGTGGCGACGAGGAAGACGCCGGCAATGCGCTTGTCGCTCGCCATCAGGAAGGCGAGACCGGCAAGGCCCAGCGCCAGGACGCCCGCCGCCAGCGCGTAGCTTAGGCGTGTGCGCAACGCGCCCGGCCCCTCGTTGGAGCGGAACAGGGCGGTGGCCGCCACATCGCGCGTTCGGCCGAGCGGCAGGATGGCGAAGGCGAAGGCGGTGAGGAAGCCGAAGGCGGTGGCAAGCAGAAGCGCGCCGGGATAGACCGAGGGCTGCGTCGAGACCGGGATATAGGCTTCCAGAAAACCCGCCGCCGCGAAGGGCGCGAGCGCGCCCAAGACGAGGCCGGCCGCGATGCCGACCGCGGCGAGCAGGCCGATCTGGATGAGATAGATCCAGACCACGAAGCCGCCGCCGGCGCCCAGACTCTTGAACGTGGCGATGACCTGCCGCTTGCCGTCGAGATAGGCCGAGACGGCATTGGCGATGCCGACGCCCCCGACGATCAGCGCGGTGAGGCCGACCAGCGTCAGGAACTGCGAGAAGCGGTCGATGCTGCGCTGAAGCGAGGGAGCGGCTTCGCGCGCGTCGCGGATGCTCCATCCCGCCTGCGGAAAGGCGGCGTTGGCCTGCGCTTCCACATCGGCCGGGTCGGTGTTCGGGTCAGTGAAGCGAAGCTTGTAGTCGTATTCCACCAGCGAGCCCGGCTGGATCAGCCCGCTCGCCTTCAGCGCCTCGTTGGCGACCAGAAGGCGCGGGGCGAAGATGAAGCCGTCCGACAGGACGTCTGGCTCGCGCAGGAGCCGACCGCGCAGTTCGACCTCGAGACCACCGATCAGCACCGTCGCGCCGGGCTCGATGCCGAGCCGATCGAAGAATTCCGGCGCGGCGAGCGCGCCATAGCGCCCGTTCCGCTCGGCCAGAAGATCGGCGAGGGGGGCAGCGGGCGCGCTTTCCACCGCGCCATAGAGCGGGTAGCGCGCGTCCACTGCCTTGATCTCGGACAGGGTCTGGTTCGTGCCGTCCGGCAGCCGCGCCATGGAGCGCAGATTGGCGCTCTGCGCCACGGTGCCGAAGCGGGCGAGGAACGCCTGCTCCGCCTCGCCGGCCTCGCGGCCGTTGAGGCCGAAGCGCATGTCGCCGCCGAGAATCGTGCGCCCCTCACGCTCGATGCCCGTGGTCATCATCTCGGACACGGAATTGACCGCCGCGATGGAGGCGACGCCCAGCGTCAGGCACAGGAGAAAGATGACGAAGCCGCGCACGCCGCCGCGCATCTCGCGCAAGGCAAAGCGCCAGGCGAGCTTCAGCGAGCCGGCCGGGCGGCCCTCCCCGGACGCGGCGAGACCCGCCGGGGCGACGTCCGCGCGGCTCACAGGGCCGGCCCCGCGACGGCGGCTTCCGGCCGGGCCGGCGCGGCGCCCCCGCTTTCGATGACGCCCGAGCGCACCGCGACCTCGCGCCCGCAGCGTGCCGCCAGCGTCTTGTCATGGGTCACGAGGATCATGGTCATGCCGCGTCGCTTCTGCTCGGCAAACAGAAGGTCGGCGATCTGAGCGCCCGTCTCGGCGTCGAGATTGCCGGTCGGCTCGTCGGCGATCAGGAGCGCCGGCTCGGGGGCGAGCGCGCGGGCCAGCGCCACACGCTGCTGCTCGCCGCCCGACAATTCACCGGGATAATGCGTGACGCGCGCCCCGAGGCCCACGGCGCGGAGCTCGGCCTCGGCGCGCTCGAAGGCGTTGGCCCGGCCCGCGAGTTCCAGGGGCACCGCGACGTTTTCCATCGCCGTCATGTTGGGAATGAGATGGAAGGACTGGAAGACGATGCCCACATGGCGGCCGCGAAAGGCGGCGAGCTTGTCTTCGCTCAAGGATCGCAGCGACTGGCCGGAAATCACCACCTCGCCCTCGTCGGCGCGCTCCAGCCCGGCCAGCACCATGAGCAGCGTCGACTTGCCCGAGCCGGAGGGGCCGACGATGCCGACGCTTTCGCCGGCCGCCACGTCGAGGTCGATGCCCTTCAGCACATGCACCGCGCCCCGGCCCTGGCCGAGCGTCAGATGAACCTTTCGTAATCGGATCGCCGGTTCTGCCACGCGCCTTGCCTTCCTATATGCCGATGCGAGCCGGGGCCTTGGGGCCGCTTGGCGCGTTCGACGAAATCTCGCAGTTGCTAAGATATGGATGGCAGATGGGTCGGTTCCAATCGCTTCTCGCCTTCGTGACGATCGGCCTCGGGGTCTGCGGCGCTCTCGCGCCCGCCCGGGCCGCGCCGGCGGAGATCGTCGCCTTCGGCGACAGCCTCTCGGCGGGCTACGGCGTCGGCCCCGGCGAATCCTTTCCCGAGCAGCTGCAGGCGGCGCTCGGCAAGGCGGGCGTCGAGGCCGTGGTCGCCAATGCCGGCGTCTCGGGCGACACGACCACGGGAGGCCTTGCGCGCCTCGACTGGTCGGTGCCCCAGAGTGCCGACCTCGTGATCGTGGAGCTCGGTGCCAACGATGCGCTGCGCGGCATTTCGCCCGACGTCACGAAGCGCAATCTGGACGAGATCCTGAAGCGCCTCAGCGCGCGGCCGGGCACCCGCGTCCTTCTCGCCGGTATGATCGCCCCGCCCAACATGGGCGAGGATTATGCCAAGCGCTTCAACCCGATCTATGCTGAGCTCGCGCAGAAATACGCCGTTGCCTATTACCCTTTCTTCCTCGACGGCGTCGCCTCCGTCGCGGCGCTGAACCAGGCCGACTACATGCACCCCAACAAAGACGGCGTGGCGATCGTGGTGGAGCGCATGCTGCCGCTGGTGCAAGCGACGCTGGCGAAGCCGAAGGGCTGAGGGGCTGGGGCGAGCGCGCCGACCGGCGGATTTCGAACCCTCTTCGCTCGGTCTGCTGACAAAAGGTTCGACGTCGCTTCTATGGCACTGCTGTCATGCGGTAAGATGAATTCATAGTGCCGCGAAACTATCCAGCAAAACCGGTTTTGCATCTTTCAGCATTTGCCGACCGAACCTGTTCCATGAAGATGTGGGAGGCAGGCATGCAGGCATCATCAATAGTCTGGCTGGGTTTTGCCTTGGGTGCGGGCGTCGTCTCCGCACAGGCTCAGGCGCTTGGAACGTCCAGCGGGCTCGGAACCTCTTCTTCCGGCGGTAGCGGCATTCAAAGTAGCATCACCGGCTCTTCCGCACCGGGCGGCAGCTGGCCTCCATCGCCATGGCCCCCTTCCTTGGGGAACGCGACCAATGTCGTCGGTTCCGAACGCGGCTCGACGCAGCAGCGAGCGACCGAGGGATCGAGTTCCGTCAGCAGTGCCAATGCCGATGCCGTGGCCAGATCCGGGAATTTCGGCGCGGCCACGACGATCGGCGGTCGCACCGCGTCGTCATCGGGCCGTGCCGGCAGCACGTTCCAGAGCATCGCGGGGACAGGACCGGAATCCCTTTACAACATCCCCAGTCCCATCGTCAGCGTGGACTTGGACGGCATTCGAAAGGCGGTCAAACTGGGACCGAACGCGACCCCCGACTCGCGCGGGAACTGACGACCGCGAAGCCCTCCCGCTTCGGGGTGTCCCCCCTGCTTTTCGATCCGGCTCCTTTGGGATTGCACTGAGCGAACAAACGCGTCGGCTCGCTCATGAGCTCGAAGACGAGTGATCGCCTTCCGTCTCCCATGTCAGACGCGATCCATACTGTCGAAATGCAGCCTGAGCCTCAGACCCGCCGCAGGCGCAGGTCGACGCCAACTTCGGTGGCGAGCCGGTAGAGGGCTCGGTCGGCGGCGGCCAGGCTCTGTGCGAAGCGCTCTTCGGCCGCTTCGCGGGTGAGCGAGGCCATGTCGCCGCCGGGATGGCGAAGCTCGGCCGTCACCTCGCCGTCCTCGAAATGCAGCTGCGCCTGATGCCGACGGGCGATCTTCTGCATCGCGACATTGCCGCTGAGGCACTGGAGCGTGAAGCGGCGCAGGCCGGAATTGCGGGCCGTGTCCACCAGACTGGCGAAGAGCCGCGCGCCGTGGCCCTGCCCCTGCCAGGGCTGCTCCAGGCTGAAGGCGGCCTCGGGCAGCGGCGAGCGGATGGCCCGCAGTTCCGCCGCGCCGCGCAGCGTGCCGTCCATGAAGACGCCCTTCAGCACGCTGTCGTCGCCCAGAGCGCCTTCGGCATAGCGCGCAAGCACGGCGTCGCCGACAGCCGAGCCGAAGCGCATGCGCCGGGATTCGGCGTCGAGCCGCAGGAGATGGGCGGCGAAGTCGGCGCGATCGGAGCGGCGCAGGCGCCGGATGTGGCTCCTGTTCTCCCACGGGGCGGAACGGTCGGACGAATGAGTGAGTGACATCGCAAACGGCACAAGAGGGGCGTCGGCGTCATCGCCGGGTCAACCCTTGGTTAAGTGTGCAGCGCAGCAACAGCAACGGGAGGACACGCATGGGTGCCATGCGCCACCTTGAAGTCAGCCCCATGTGATGAACATCATAGGCGTGTAAAGGCACCCGGTCCCAAGGCTCGCGGAACGCCGGAGAACGGCTTGGCGAGCGAGGGCCCATAGCGGGAAGGATCTCTCATGCCGCGACTTTTCACCGCCCTCGAGATCCCGCGCGATGCCGCGATGAGCCTGTCCTTCCTGCGCGGCGGCCTGCCCTCCGCGCGCTGGATCGACGCGGAGAACTTCCACATCACGCTGCGCTTCTTCGGCGATGTCGACGCGCGCACGGCCGACGAGCTGGTGGCCGGGCTCGACCGGGTGCGGCAGGCGCCCTTCACGCTGGCGCTGCGCGGCGTGGACGCGTTCGGCTCCAAGAAGCCGCATTCGGTCTATGCCGGGGTGGAGTCCTCGCGCCCGCTCGACCTTCTCCATGCCGAGATCGACAAGGTGGCGCGGCGCATCGCCCTGCCGGCCGATCCGCGCCGCTTCACGCCCCATGTCACGCTGGCGCGCCTGCGCAACCCCAAGGCGGAGGACGTGGCGCGCTATCTCGCCGGACGGGGCGACTTCCGCACGCCGCCCTTCACGGTCGGCCGCTTCGTCCTGTTCTCCTCGCGCGATTCGGTGGGCGGCGGCCCCTATGTCCTGGAAGAGGCCTTCCCGCTGATCGGCTCGTCCGGCGCGCGCGAGGCCGCACAGGCCGGAGCCTTGCTGGAACCCGCCTTTCGCTGACGCGTCTTTTCCGGGCGAACGGGTTTTCCGGGCGAACGGGCTCCGCCCGCTTTCGAAACGCCGGGACCGGCCCCATATCGGGCCGGTTCCCCCGATGGAGACGCTCCGAATGACGGATCGACGCGACGAGATGTCGGACAGCCCCGCCGGCGAGACGGCGAGCGAGACCGCCCTGGCGCCCCTGCCCAAGGGGCTGGAGGGAGAGATCCTGCTGCCGGGCACTGAGACCGAGCAGCGCCGGCAGGAGGAGAAGGTCCGACGCGGATTCTTTTCCACGCTGAAGCGCGCCGTTCGGCACATTCCCTTCGCGGAGGACGTGGTCGCCTCCTACTACTGCGCGCTGGACCGCCAGACGCCGGCCGCCTCGCGCGGCATCCTGCTGGCCGCGCTCGCTTATTTCGTGCTGCCCTTCGACGCGATTCCCGATTTCATCGCCGGGCTCGGCTATACCGACGACGCGGCGGTGCTGCTCGCCGCGCTGGCTGCGGTGCGCAACAACATCCGCCCCGAGCATTACGACCGGGCGCGCGAAGTGTTGAAGACCAAAGTGGCCTCGGACGCTCCCGCCGAAGCGGCGCCCGACGCCCCGCCTCACAAGGCGTGAACCGTTTCGTGATCGCGCCGTTGCGGCACCGCGCTCGTACCGCCCGCCGGGGCGCGGGCCGCGATTCGACCCGGCAGGCAACACACTCCTGCCCCATTTACCCGTTTCCACGGGCCACTGCCGCCCTCGACGCGAGACTCAAGCGATCGGGCTGGTGAACCGAGCCGAACGCATCGAAAAGCCATTTGCCGCGCATTCCAGCGGTTTGGTTTGCAGATCGTTTACCCTGTGGAAAGGGCTTTCGTTCACCATGCCGCTCATGAATTCGTGCGGTTTCGATGGGATCGAGGCGCGCGGCGATCGGGTTTGCGACGGGAGAGGATCTCCATGAAACATGTACTGACGGCTGCAGCGGCACTGCTCCTGCTCTCGGGCGCGGCGAGCGCCGCGCAGACGCCGACGCGCATGAACCAGTTCAACGATTGGGGCAGCTATTCCTACGACGCGAGCGGCGGCAAGGTCTGCTACGTCCTGTCGACCCCCAAGACCATGCAACCGGCCAGCGTCGACCATGGCGACATCTTCTTCCTCGTGTCGCAGAAGCCCGGCGCCAAGCCGACCTACGAGCCGCAGGTGGTGATGGGCTATCCCATGCGCGACGGCTCCAAGGTCGTGGTGACCATCGACACCAAGAAGTTCTCCATGTTCACGCGCGGCGAAAGCGCCTGGATGGAGAATGCCGCCGAAGAGCCTCAGCTCGTCGCCGCGCTCAAGAACGGCAAGTCGATGAAGGTGGACGCGACCTCGCAGCGCGGCACCGCCACGAACTACACCTATTCGCTGGCCGGCGTGACGGCGGCGCTGAACTCCATCGCCAAGTGCAAGTGAGGCGGGGGTCGGCGAGGCCGGGCAGGCGTTGAACGCCTGACCGATGATGGCGTGGGAGGCCTCTGTCTACCCACCGCCTCGCCCATCCGAACCGTTCGCCCAGCCGTTTGGACGGCGGTTCGCTCCTTAATGCCGGCCCTTGCGCCGGCATTTTCGCCGTTCGCCCTCGCCTTCCGCCCGCCAAGGGGTTGCGATTTCCGGCATTTGGGCTCATTTGACTTCGATCCGAAGCCAAATGACCATTCAGCACCATGCGGGGCGTATCCGACGCCGCGCGACGGGGTTTGCCCAATGAGCGCGACGATCGACCTTTCCGACGCCACCACCCGCCCGCGCCCGGCCGCGGCGCCCGAGGCCTCGGCCTCCGCGCCCAAGCGCTCGCTGCTCGGCCTTTCGCGCGAGGAGATGGGCGCGGCGCTGGTCGAGGCCGGCATTCCCGCCAAGCAGGCCAAGATGCGCGTCCAGCAGCTCTGGCACTGGCTCTATGTGCGCGGCGTTTCCGACTTCAGCCAGATGGCGAACGTCTCCAAAGATCTGCGCGCCGCGCTGGACGAGCGCTTCGAGATCCGCCGGCCGGAAATCGTCGAGGAGCAGATCTCGGTGGACGGCACGCGCAAGTGGCTGTTCCGCTTTCCCTCGCGCGGCGCCGGGCGCCCGGTGGAGATCGAGACCGTCTATATCCCCGAGGAAGGGCGCGGCACGCTCTGCGTGTCCTCCCAGGTCGGCTGCACGCTGACCTGCACCTTCTGCCACACCGGCACGCAGCGCCTCGTGCGCAATCTGGAGCCCTCCGAGATCGTCGGGCAGGTTCTGACCGCGCGCGAGCGCTTGGGCGACTTCCCCGAAGCCTCGACGCCTCAGGGCGCGATCGTGCCCTCGGAAGGGCGCCTTGTGTCCAATATCGTGATGATGGGCATGGGCGAGCCGCTCTACAATTACGACAACGTCAAAGCCGCGCTGGCCGTGGTGTCGGACGGCGACGGGCTGGCCCTGTCGCGCCGCCGCATCACGCTGTCCACCTCCGGCGTCGTGCCGATGATCGGCAAGACCGGCGACGAGATGGGCGTCATGCTCGCCATCTCGCTCCATGCGGTGACGGACGAATTGCGCGACGTGCTCGTGCCGATCAATAAGAAATACCCGATCAAGGAGCTGATGGACGCCTGCCGCACCTATCCCGGCCTGTCCAACGCGCGCCGCATCACCTTCGAATACGTGATGCTGAAGGGCGTCAACGACTCTTTGGCCGACGCGCGCGAGCTGGTGCGTCTCCTCAAGGGCATTCCGGCCAAGATCAACCTGATCCCGTTCAACCCCTGGCCCGGCTCGCCTTATGAATGCTCCGACTGGGAGCAGATCGAGCGCTTCGCCGAGCTGGTGAACCAGGCCGGCTACGCCTCGCCGATCCGTACGCCGCGCGGGCGCGACATCTTCGCCGCCTGCGGCCAGCTGAAATCGGAGTCCGAGCGCATGAAGCGCGGCGATCGTCTGGCTCTGGAGGCGGCGGTCGCCGTGTGAGCACCGTTCTTCGCATCCTCTTCCTGATCCCGATCGGCTTCATGCTGGCCTGCTGCGCGGCGGCCTTCGCGCTGCTCTGGCCGTTTTTGGACATCGGCTGGGCGACCTTCACCGACCCGATGCAGACGATCCAGCTGGCGATGGGCTTCACCACCATGGCCGCCGGGATCGGCTGGGTGGCCTTCGTGCCCTTCCTGATCTTTCTCGTGCTGAGCGAGGCGCTTCGGCTGCGCTCGGTGCTGATCCACCTTCTCGCCGGGCTCGTCGGCGGCGCGGTGGCCGCCCATGCCGGGCCGGCGGTGGGCGACATGCGCCTGCAGACGGCGACGATCGTCGCGGGCCTTGCCTTCGCGTTGACCTATTGGGTCCTGGCCGGCCACCGCGCCGGTCGCCCCCGGCGCCCGTCCCCTTCGCCCATCCCGGTCCAGCCGGCAAAGGACTGATCCCATGTCACGACGCCCCGTCAATCCGCGCGACGCCGCGGAAGCCGCGTTCAAGGCCGCCACCGCCAAGCCCGCCGCCCGCGTCGCGGAAGCGCCGCGCATTCCCGGCGCGCGCGAAAGCGTGACGCTGCGCCTCGACGCCGAGGTTCTGGAGCGCTTTCAGGAAGACGGACCGGGCTGGCAGGACCGGATCAACGCCGCGCTGCGCAAGGCGGTCGGGCTCGACTGAGACCCAGCGACAAAAGCTATGGTGTCGGCCGGGCGGGTCCTTTGCCCAATCCCTCGCCGCGAAAGCTTGAGCTGAGCCGCCAAGATCACCTGAAGCACCCAACAAACGTCGTGGGGTCGGCTGGAGGGTTCTTTTCGCCGAGGGCGTCGTCGCGAAGACTGGGTCCTGCCGCCGGCATCACTCAAGCTTCGCTCCTCGTCTCTGGACGAAAAAATCGCCCATCCTCCGCCCGCAGGTCTCGCTCCACGTTCCAAGAGCACTCGACGCTGTCACAGGCGATGGATGGTTGCCTCGGTGCGGGAGGCGAAGTTCGAGGATTGTGCGGGCGCGAAGCCCGATCGTTCGCGATGCCCATGGCATAAGGACCGAGCCCCCCGAAGCTTTGTCGGCCGCTCAGAGCCCCCTTTTGCGGCTCGCCCCTTCAGCCCGCCGCGCCGCCCCAACCATAATAGGTGATCGGCGTGCCGGTGGCCGGCAGCGTGCCGTGGCGCAGGAGCGTCAGGCCCGAGGCCTCGTAAAAACCCCGCGCCAGGGCGTTGGCCGACAGCGTGTGAAGCGTGAAGCCCTCCGGCATCTCGGCCTTGGCATGGGCCAGCAGCGCCGAGCCGACGCCGCGCCCCAGCGCGTCGGGGTGGACGAAGAGCTGATCGAGAATTCGCTCCGCCGGCTTCAAGGCGGCAAAGCCGAGGATCGCCGCTTCCCGCACGGCCAGCGTCACGCGCCAGGCTCCGTCCCATTCCGCGTCCAGCCGCTTGCGCAGCGCTTCGCGGCTCGGCAGGGCGGGAACCCCGACCGAGGGCAGGCCGGCGCTGGCGTGCCACAGCGCGTTCACCGCCTCGCGGTCGGCATCCGTGGCGGGGCGAAGCTGGAAGGGGGCGGGGTCGCTCATGTCCGAGGGATCGGCCGGAACGCGCCCCGACGCAAGCGCTGAAGATGCAGGCACCCCGACGCAGGTGCCGCGAGCGTCGGCGCGATGACGCTCAGTGGGAGAGACGACGGGTGCCTGTTCCCCGCCCCCTGCCGCGCTAGGTCTGCCGCATCGAGACCGCCGGCCTTCCGTCACGCCTGGCGAAAACCGCAAGCCGAGGCTGGCATGATCACGCTCCACCATCTGGAAAACTCCCGTTCGCAGCGCGTGCTTTGGCTGCTGGAGGAACTGGGCGTTCCCTACGAGGTGAAGCGCTACGAGCGCCTGCCCTCGCTCGCCGCCCCGCCGGAGCTCAAGCGCATCCACCCGCTCGGCAAGTCGCCCATCCTCACCGACGGCGCGCTGACGCTGGCCGAGACCGGCGCCATCGCCGCCTATCTCGCGGACACCTATGGCGAGGGCCGGCTCCAGCCCGAGCGCGGCTCGGCGGACTGGTGGCGGATGCAGCATTTCCTGCACCATGCCGAGGGCTCGGCCATGCCGCCGCTTTTCATGACGCTGGTGTTCCGCCGCATTCCGGGCCAGGCCCCGCTTCTCATGCGCCCGGTGGCCAAGGCGCTGATGCGCGGCGTCGACCGACACCTGCTGCAGCCTCGGCTGGCGGAGCTTCTCGACTATTGGGACGGCGCGCTGGCCGAGACCGGCTGGTTCGCCGGCGCGGAGCCGACGCTGGCCGACATCATGATGAGCTTCCCGCTGGAAGCGGCAGGCTCGCGCGTCGGCTTCGGCGGACGGCTGCATCTGGCGGCCTTCCTGGAGCGCATCCACGCCCGCCCTGCCTATATCCGCGCGCTGGAGCGCGGCGGGCCCTATGCCTATGCCTGAGTGAGACGGCTCAGCGCCAGGCGACGAGCACCGTGCCGGTGGCGATCAGGGCGATGCCGGCCCAGCCCGTGAGGCTCAGCCGCTCCGACAGGAAGAGCGTGCCGAACAGGGCGACCAGAACCACGGAAAGCTTATCGATCGGCGCGACCTCGGCCGCCTGGCCGAGTTGGAGGGCGCGGTAGTAGCAGAGCCAGGACGCCCCGGTGGCAAGGCCCGACAGGACGAGAAAGGCGAGCGAGCGCCCGGGCAATCCGGCGGGGCTGCGCCAATGGCCGCCGACGGTCACGATGCCGGCGATCAGGGTGAGGATCACCAGCGTGCGCAGAAAAGTGGCGTAGTCGGACTGGACGCCGGTGACACCGATCTTGCCGAAGATGGCGGTGAGCGCAGCGAAGACCGCCGAGGCGAGCGCCCAGCCGAGCCAGCCCATCAAAGCGCCGCCGGCGTCGACCTGAACCTTTGCCGCATCATCCCCGCCCCGCCTCAGACGCGGGCGAGAAGGATATGGACGGCGAAGGCCGAGAAGACCGAGGCGAAAACCCAGTCGATGGCGCGCATCACGGTGGGCTTCTTCTTGAGGGTCGTGGCGATCCGGTCGGCCGCGAAGATCATGCCGATCGACATGGGCACCGCGATCACGATGAAATAAACGCCGAGGAAGAACAGCTTCTGTCCGGCGTAGGGGTCGTTCGCTGCCACGAAGGGCGGCAGGAAGGTGACGAAGAACAGGATGATCTTCGGGTTGAGAAGATTGATCCCGACCCCCGTCAGCCAATTGCGCAGAAAGGGCTGCGGCGCCATCGCCTCCCGCTCCAGCGAAAAGGACGAGCCGTTGCGGATGGCGGCGAAGGCGAGCCAGGCGAGATAGGCCGCGCCCGCCACCTTCAGCGCCAGGAAGGCCTCCGGCGAAGCGGCCACCAGGGCGGACAGGCCGATCGAGGCGAGCGTGGTGTGAACGAGGACGCCCGAGCATGCCCCCAGCATGGCCGCGATCCCGGCCCGCCGCCCCTGCGCCAGCGTGCGCCCCAGAAACAGCGTCATGTCCGGCCCCGGCGTGATCGTGAGCACGATCGCGGCAACCGTGAAGGCGAGGAGGGCGGAAGCGTCGGGCAGAAAGGTCATGGGCCACCGTCTTTCGGGCGCGTGGCCTTCGATGTCGCCCGAAGCCGAAAGGAAAACAAGCCGGTTTCTCAGAGTCCGTCCGGGAAGTCCTCGGCGAAGGATAAACGGGGGATTTTCGTCGTTCCACGAGGCGCCAAACGCAGTCGATGCGAGGGCGCATCGGCGAGGATTGGCAACAAAGTGGACGGCGAAAAGACCCGTTGAGCCGACCCGGCGGACTTTTCGGACGGGTTCTAAGAGACTGTTCGACGACCCGGCGGCGGAGAGCCGTCGAGGGATTTCTCATGCGTTCGCGAGGCGCCGAACTTGAGTGATGCCAGCTCCATCGGAGAGGATTGGCAACGGTCCGTGCGGACGGGCGACGGCGGACTGACACGAGCGAGTTGTCAAACAGTCTTCGAGGTATCGACTGCAAGGCGCCAAGTATCAAAGATACTCTTATTAGTAAGGCACCCTAAATTTCATTCTACCTTTGAATATAATTTTCATAGCCGCGACATAAATTCAACAAGTCCTCGTCATCATCCGCGCCGATACGGCAATGGACGTGCGCCCTCCCCATGGATCGGCGCGCGAATCGAACATGACGTGGGAGCAGCGCGTGGTTTGGACTGGGACCTCGAATTTCGATCGGTGCCGAAGCTTGGCGCGACCGGGCCGATTCGAGGACGCCTTGGCGCGTGGCCGGAGCCTTGTGCGCGACCGCCCGGCTAGCGCCCTTTTCGCGCTTCTCGTTCTGGTCAGTCTCGCCTTCGCCGCCTTTCCGCATCTCGACCTCGCCGTGTCCGGCCTTTTCGCGGTGCCGGGCCAGGGCTTTCCGCTGGCGCGCGACGAAGGATTGCTGGCGATCCGCGACCTCAATCGGGTGCTGCCGATCTGGATCGCCTCTGCGCTCGCCCTGCTTCTTCTGGCGCGCGGGCTCTGGGGTGCGCGGCGCTTCCTCCCCCCGCCCCATGCGATCCTGCATGTCCTATCGGTCTATCTCGTCGCGTGCCTGGGCATCGTGCATATGCTGAAGAACACGGTCGGCCGCGCCCGGCCCGAGCACATTCTGGCCTTCGGCGGCGAGGACCGCTTCACCGTCGCCTGGCAGTTCTCCGACGCCTGCCGGACCAATTGCTCCTTTTCCTCCGGCGAGGCGGCCTCCGCCATGGCGATGATGGCGCTGGCGATGCTCGCGCCGCGCGGGCTGCGGCTTCGCGCCGGCCTCACGCTGCTTCTTCCCATGCTGGTCTTCTCGCTGAATCGCGTGGCCTTCGGCAGCCATTTCCTGTCCGACGTCTTGGTGTCGTGGCTCGTCGTCGCGCTGACGACGCTCCTTCTCGGCCGCGTCTTCGCGCGGCATGCGGCGGCGATCGACGGCGGCATCGACGGGCGCTGGCGCGCGCCGCTCGCCCGCGCGCTCAAGCGGCTGCGGGTGTTCGGGCGCGATGCGGCGGTGCAGGCGCGCGCACTCTTTCTTCGTGCGGCGGCCTGAGCTAAGAGCCTGATTGGACATTCGTCGGCGGGGGGCCGTCGAGGGATTTTTCGACGCTACCAGGCGCCGACCTCGAGCGATGCGAGCGCGCATCCGCGAGGACAGGCGACGAAGGGGCGGCGAAAAGCACCGTCGGACCGACCCGACCGAGTGCCCGAACAGGCTCCGGGCTCCAGGAGCGTTTCCTCTCTTTTTCGGGGACTTTCCGAAGCATGGCCCTTCCGAGCGGTATCAAGAAAGTCGTTCTCGCCTATTCCGGCGGCCTCGACACGTCCATCATCCTGAAGTGGCTCCAGACGGAGCTGGGCGCGGAGGTCGTCACCTTCACCGCCGATCTCGGCCAGGGCGAGGAACTGGAGCCGGCCCGCCGGAAGGCCGAGATGCTCGGCATCAAGGAAATCTTCGTCGAGGACGTGCGCGAGGAGTTCGTGCGCGACTTCGTGTTCCCCATGTTCCGCGCAAACGCGGTCTATGAGGGCGTCTATCTCCTCGGCACTTCGATCGCCCGGCCACTGATCTCCAAGCACCTGATCGAGATCGCCAAGCGCACCGGCGCGGACGCCATCGCCCACGGCGCCACCGGCAAGGGCAACGACCAGGTCCGCTTCGAGCTGTCGGCCTATGCGCTGAACCCGGACATCAAGATCATCGCCCCCTGGCGCGACTGGAGCTTCAAGTCGCGCACCGACCTTCTCGACTTCGCCGAGAAGCACCAGATCCCGGTCGCCAAGGACAAGAAGGGCGAGGCGCCCTTCTCGGTCGACGCCAACCTTCTCCACTCCTCCTCCGAGGGCAAGGTGCTGGAAGATCCGAGCGTCGAAGCGCCGGAATATGTCCACATGCGCACGATCTCGCCCGAGGCCGCGCCCGACAAGCCGACCCTCATCACCGTCGGATTCGAGCGCGGCGACGCCGTGTCGATCAATGGCGAGCGCCTGTCGCCCGCGACGCTTCTCGCCAAGCTCAACGACTACGGCCGCGACAACGGTATCGGCCGTCTCGACCTCGTGGAAAACCGCTTCGTCGGCATGAAGTCGCGCGGCGTCTACGAGACGCCCGGCGGCACGATCCTTCTGGCCGCGCACCGCGCCATCGAGAGCATCACGCTCGATCGCGGCGCGGCGCATCTGAAGGACGAGCTCATGCCGCGCTATGCCGAGCTCATCTACTACGGCTTCTGGTTCAGCCCCGAGCGCGAGATGCTGCAGGCGCTGATCGACCGCAGCCAGGAGCATGTCGAGGGCGAGGTCACGCTGAAGCTCTACAAGGGCAATGTCATGGTGACCGGCCGCGCCAGCCCCAAGTCGCTTTATTCCGACAAGCTCGTGACCTTCGAGGACGACCAGGGCGCCTACGATCAGAAGGACGCTGCCGGCTTCATCAAGCTGAACGCCCTGCGCCTGCGCACGCTGGCCAAGCGCAACGGTCTCTAAAAGACGGCTGGACGAGACGGCCCGGCGGGGCGATCCGCCGGGCGGCCGAGCGCCTCGGCCCTTCACTTTTGGCATCCTGGCAACCAGATGAGGAAAAAGCCAAGGATACCGAACGATGATCCCCTATTCCGTTCTCGACCTGTCGCCCATCCCCGAAGGCGCGACGGCGGCCGACGCGCTTCGCAACACGCTCCACCTCGCCCAAGAGGCCGAGCGGCTGGGCTACAATCGCTTCTGGCTGGCCGAGCATCACAACATGACCGGTATCGCCAGCGCCGCGACGGCGGTGGTGATCGGCCATGTGGCGGCCGGCACGCAGCGCATTCGCGTCGGCGCCGGCGGCATCATGCTGCCGAACCACGCGCCGCTGGTGATCGCCGAGCAGTTCGGCACGCTCGCCACGCTTCATCCCGGCCGCATCGATCTCGGCCTCGGCCGCGCGCCGGGCACCGACATGCTGACCGCCCGCGCCCTGCGCCGAAACCTGGAAAGTTCCGACAACTTCCCGCAGGATGTCGTGGAGCTGATGAGCTATTTCGCGGACGCCGCGCCCAACCAGCGGCTTCGCGCCGTGCCGGGCGTGGGCACGCAGGTGCCGGTCTGGATTCTCGGCTCCAGCCTCTACGGCGCGCAGCTCGCGGCCCATCTCGGCCTGCCTTATGCCTTCGCCTCGCATTTCGCGCCAGGCGCGCTGGACGATGCGATCGAGGTCTATCGCCAGACCTTCCGGCCCTCCGAAACGCTGGACAAGCCCTATTTCATGCTGGCGGCCAATGTCTTCGCGGCCGAGACGGACGCGGAGGCGAAGCGCCTCCAGAGCTCGATGCAGCAGGCCTTCGCCAATCTGCGCTCCGGCCACCCCGGCCCGCTGCCGCGCCCGGTGGAGGCGATCGAGGACGTGATCGACCCCGCCTTCCGGCCGGGCGTCGACGAGGCCTTGCGCGTATCGGTTGTGGGCTCGCCCGCCAATGTGCGCGCCGGGTTGGCGGGGCTGATCGCGCGCTACCAGCCGGACGAGATCATCCTGACCGGGCAGATCCACGATCACCGGGCGCGCGTTCGCTCCTTCGCGATTGCCGCCGAAGCCATGCTGTCGCTCGGCGGCGAGGCGTCGTCGCATTCGCAGGCGGCGGAATAGCGGTGGCGTTTACGGCCGAGGCGCCACTACGCTCTCGCCGAGGCCGGGCGCGGGCGACGCCTTGCCCGGTTCGCTCAGCAGGGACCGTCGGTCCGGGCCGCCGCGTCGCTGGGGTCGATCAGATTGAACGGCGCCTTGATTTGCGGATCGCTGGTCAGGTTGGCGCGCAGCTTTTCCAGCGACTGGGCGACGACGGCCATCTCGTCGGCGTCGAGCCCCTGCGTCAGCTGCTGGTAGATGCGCGTGAAGAGCGGGTCGAGCTCGCGCATCACGGCATAGGCGTCCTCGGTCGGCTCGATCAGCTTGGCGCGCCGGTCGCTGGTGTCCATCGTCCGGCGGATAAGGCTGCGCCCTTCCAGCCGATCGAGATAGGCCGAGAGCGTCATCGGCTCGACGCCCATGCGCTCGGCCAGCAGCGCCTGACGCGAGCCGCGAAAGCGGATGACGTAACCCAGGGCCCGGATTTCGCCGGGCGTCAGACCAAAACCGTTTTCCGTCACCATTCGTTCGAAATACTGACGAAATAGCCGCGACGTATCCGTCAGCAGAAAGCCGAACATATTTCCGGTTGTAAGCTCTGACACGTCGCTACTGGCCTCTACGGGATCGGGTTTTATTCCAGACCATCACGATCCGGTTTAGGTATGAATGGCTCTAGTCTTCCCCAGTCGGACAGTTTGCCCGAGACTTCTCTAGGGAAGGCGGATTATCACCTATCTGTGTTCCCTCACAAAGAGAAGACCGCAAATGCCACAACAATCCGCGCTCGAGCAAAAGCTTTCGCAATTCGACGCCCGACTGGCGTTCGGATCGGAAGAGACGCTGCCCCAGTTCGAGGCCCTGACCCCGGCGGATTTCGCGGCGGGCTTCGAGCGGGCCATCGCGCTGCACGCGGCGGAGGTCGAGGCCATCGCCGCCGACCCGGCCGAGCCGGACTTCGACAACACGATCCTGGCCATGGAGCGCGCCGGGCGCCCGCTGGGCCGCGTCGCCTCCTTGTTCTACGCCCTGGCCGGCGCCCACACGAACGACGAGCTGCAGAGCGTGGAACGCGAGGTCTCGCCCAAACTCTCGCGCCATTCCTCCCGCATTACGCTGAACGCTGACCTCTTCGCGCGCATCGACGCCGTGTTCGAGAAGCGCGTCGCGCTCGGCCTTTCGGGCGAGGCGCTGCGGCTTCTGGAGCGCACCCATGCCGGCTTCGTGCGCTCGGGTGCCAAGCTCGAAGGCGCGGCGCGCGAGCGCCTTGCGGACATCAACGCCCGGCTCGCCGAACTCGGCACCGCCTTTTCGCAAAACGTCCTGCATGACGAGCGCTCCTTCGCGCGCCCCGTGGACGAGGCGGATCTGGCGGGCCTGCCTGGCTTTCTCGTCTCCTCCATGCGGGACGCGGGCGAGGAGCGCGGCACCGGCGGCCCCGTCGTTACCCTGTCGCGCTCGGTGATCGTGCCCTTCCTCACCTTCTGCCCCAACGCGGCGCTTCGCGAGGAACTGTTCTCGGCCTGGACGCGGCGCGGCGAGATGGACCCCGCCCACGACAACCGGCCGATCATAGCCGAGATGCTCAGCCTTCGCGCCGAGAAGGCCCGGCTTCTGGGCTTTGCGAGCTTCGCCCACTACAAGCTCGACGACACGATGGCCAAGACCCCGGCCCATGTCGAGGCGCTGCTGACCCGCGTCTGGGACAAGGCGCGCGAAGCCGCGCTGCAGGACGCCGAAACGCTGCGCGCCCTGGCGGCGGCGAGCGGCGACAACGCCCCCTTCACGGCGGCGGACTGGCGCTACTGGTCGGAGCGCCGCCGCCATGCCGAGTTCGCCATCGATGAAAGCGCGCTGAAGAGCTATTTCACGCTGGACCGGATGATCGACGCCGCGTTCGACGTGGCGAACCGGCTCTTCGGCCTCCGGTTCGAGCCGCTTCCCGGCCTGACCGCCTGGCACCCCGACGCCCGCGCCTGGCGCGTCTTGGATGCCGACGGTGCCCCGCGTGGCCTCTTCGTCGGCGATTATTTCGCCCGGTCCTCCAAGCGCTCGGGCGCCTGGATGAGCGCGCTGCGCTCGCAGCACGGGATCGACGGCGGCCAGTTGCCGGTGATCTACAATGTCTGCAACTTCGCCAAGCCCGCGCGCGGCGAGCCGGCGCTCCTGTCGGTGGACGACGCGCGCACGCTGTTCCACGAGTTCGGCCACGCCTTGCACGGGCTTCTGTCGGACGTGACCTATCCCTCGCTCGCCGGCACCGCCGTCTCGCGCGACTTCGTGGAACTGCCCTCGCAGCTCTTCGAGCACTGGCTGGATGTGCCCGCCATCCTGGAGCGCCACGCGCTCCATGCCGTGACCGGCGAGCCGCTGCCGGAGGCCGAGGCCGAGAAGCTGAAGGCCGCGCGCACCTACGACGCCGGGTTCAACACGGTGGAATACACGTCCTCGGCCCTGGTCGATCTCCTGTTCCATCAGGAGGGCGAGGCCCCCGCCGATCCGATGGCGCGCGAGCGCGAAATCTTGGACCGGCTCGGCATGCCGGCCGAGATGGTGATGCGCCATCGCTCGCCGCATTTCGCCCATGTCTTCTCGGGCGACGGCTATTCCGCCGGCTACTATTCCTACATGTGGTCCGAGGTCTTGGATGCAGACGCCTTCGAGGCCTTCGAGGAGGCGGGCGACCCGTTCCACCCCGAAACGGCGAAGCGCCTTCGCGACTTCGTCTATTCGGCGGGCAACAGCCGCGACCCCGCCGAGCTCTACGAACGCTTCCGGGGCCGCCAGCCGGACCCCGACGCCATGATGCGCAAGCGGGGCTTTGCGGCCTGAGCGCTGAAAATTTGGTGTTTGCGAATCCGAAAGCGAGGGTCTTTGCGGACCCTCCCTTTCGCTTTTGCGAAAAATCCGTTATGAGACCGCCCAATGACCGCGAATTTCCCGGGCCGTTTCCCTTGAGACGTGCCCTCTCACGCGTTCCAACTCCTTTCGGTGACCCTTTATGAAGCTCCGCAACATCGCGATCATCGCGCACGTCGACCATGGCAAGACGACCCTGGTGGACAAGCTCCTCTCGCAGTCCGGCTCGTTCCGCGAGAACCAGCGCACCGAAGAGCGCGCGATGGACTCCAACGATCTGGAAAAGGAGCGCGGCATCACCATTCTCGCCAAGGCGACGTCGGTGGTGTGGAAGGACGTGCGGATCAACATCGTGGACACCCCGGGCCACGCCGATTTCGGCGGCGAGGTGGAGCGCATCCTGAACATGGTGGACGGCGCGGTGATCCTCGTCGACGCCTCCGAAGGCCCGATGCCGCAGACCAAGTTCGTGCTCGGCAAGGCGCTCAAGGTTGGTTTGAAGCCGATCGTCGCGATCAACAAGATCGACCGCCCGGACGAGCGCCATGAAGAGGTTCTGAACGAGATTTTCGATCTCTTCGTCAATCTCGACGCCACCGAAGAGCAGCTCGACTTCCCCGTCGTCTACGGCTCGGGCCGCGGCGGCTGGATGGCGGACGCGCCGGACGGCCCGCAGGACAAGGGCCTGGAGCCCCTGTTCGACCTTATCCTGAAGCATGTTCCCGAGCCGGACACCGCCGGCAAGGACGAGCCCTTCAAGATGATCGGCACGATCCTCGAGGCCAACCCCTTCCTCGGCCGCCTCATCACGGGCCGCATCCAGTCCGGCTCGATCAAGCCGAACCAGGCCGTCAAGGTGCTGAACGGCGAAGGCCAGCTTCTCGAAAGCGGCCGCATCTCCAAGATCCTCGCCTTCCGGGGCCTGGAGCGCACGCCGATCGACTATGCCGAGGCCGGCGACATCGTCGCCATCGCGGGCCTCCAGAAGGGCACCGTGGCCGACACGTTCTGCGACCCGCAGGTGAACGAGCCGCTCGTCGCGCAGCCGATCGACCCGCCGACGGTCACCATGAGCTTCATCGTCAACGATAGCCCGCTCGCGGGCACCGAGGGCGACAAGGTGACAAGCCGCGTGATCCGCGACCGTCTCTTCAAGGAGGCCGAGGGCAACGTCGCGCTCAAGATCGAAGAGTCCGAGGACAAGGACTCCTTCTTCGTGTCGGGCCGCGGCGAACTGCAGCTCGCCGTTCTGATCGAGACCATGCGCCGCGAAGGCTTCGAGCTCGGCGTGTCGCGTCCCCGCGTCGTCATGCAGAAGGACGAAGCGTCGGGCGAGACGCTGGAGCCGATCGAAGAGGTCGTGATCGACGTCGACGAGGAGCATTCGGGCGTCGTCGTTCAGAAGATGAGCGAGCGCAAGGGCGAGATGAAGGAGCTGCGCCCCTCGGGCGGCGGTCGCCAGCGTCTGGTCTTCCTGGCGCCGACGCGCGGCCTGATCGGCTACCAGTCGGAACTCCTGACCGACACGCGCGGCACGGCGATCATGAACCGCCTGTTCCACTCCTACGCCCCCTACAAGGGCGAGCTGGCCGGCCGCACCAACGGCGTTCTCATTGCCAACGCGGCGGGCGAGGCCGTGGCCTACGCCATGTTCAACCTGGAAGATCGCGGGCCCATGGTTATCGACCCGGGCGTCAAGGTCTATGCCGGTATGATCATCGGCATTCACCAGCGCGACAACGATCTCGAGGTCAACGTCCTCAAGGGCAAGCAGCTGACCAACATCCGCGCCGCCGGTAAGGACGAGGCGGTTCGCCTGACCACGCCGATCCGCATGACGCTCGACCGAGCCCTGTCCTGGATTCAGGACGACGAGCTGGTCGAGGTCACGCCCAAGAACATCCGCCTGCGCAAGCTCTATCTCGACCCGAACGAGCGCAAGCGCTTCGAGAAGAGCCGCAAGGTCGCCTGATCCGGCGCCACAGCAGGCTCTAGTCACGACATATTGAAAGGGCGCGGCTTCGGTCGCGCCCTTTTTCGTTGGTGTGCTTTCTCGACCCGGCCCTCGGCCTTTCCTAAGCTTTGCCCGCCGCCGGGAGGGCGGCGCAAGCGGGAGGCATGGAAATGAACTGGACGCGGCGCGATCTTTCCAAATGGCTGGCGGTTGGCGGAGCGATGGGCGCGATGGGCCTCGGCTCGCTTCGACCGGCCCTCGCGGCGAAGCTCGAGGACGCCAGCATCCTGGCGGCGGCCTCCACGGGCGGCGGCTACGACACGCTGGCGCGCACCGCGCAGACCATCCTTCAGGACCGCGAAATCATCGGCAATGTCGAGGTCGCCAACGTGCCCGGCGCGGGCGGCACGGTGGGCCTTGCCCAGTTCGTCAACGCCGCGCGCCGCGACCAGCTTCTGACCGCCGGCCTCGGCATGGTCGGCGCGGTCGCCATCAACAAGAGCCCGGTGACGCTCGCCGACGTGACACCCGTCGCCCGGCTCCAGGGCGAATACCAGCCGCTCGTGGTCGCCGCCGCCTCGCCGTTGAAGACGCTGGACGATCTTCTCGCGATGTACCGGGAGAATCCGGGCTCGGTCTCCTGGGGCGGCTTCGGGCTCGGCAGCCCCGATCATTTCGTCAGCGCCCTCGTCATCAAGGCGAGCGGCAACGACGTGTCGAAGATGAACTATATCGTGGTCGGCGCCGGCTCCGAAATGCTGCCGCTCGTGCTCACCAACCGCGTGACGGTGGCGACCGGCGGCTATGGCGAGTTCGCCGATCTCATCAAGACCGGGGCGCTGCGCGCGCTCGGCATCTCCTCGCCCCAGCGCCTGCCCGGCGTCGACATCCCGACCTTCCGCGAGCAGGGCGTGGCGACCGACCTCGTGAACTGGCGCGGCTTCATGGGCGCCCCCGGCCTTGCCGGCGCGGATCTTGCCGCCCTGGACGAGGCGATGGGCGAGATGGCCCGCAGCGACCAGTGGAACGAGGTCTGCCGCACGCGCGGCTGGGAAAATCTCTACATGAACGCGGCCGAGTTCGGCACCTTCCTCACCGCCGAGCAGGCCCGGATCGGCGCTCTCCTTCAGGAGCTCGGCCTCGCCACCTGAGGCGCCGAACCCAACATGTCTTGCCGTCGATACGTCTTGATGGCGCGGGCCGGCGCGGTAGATCAGGCCTCGCGCCGTCAGGACGGGGAGAGCGGACATGCGGGCTGTAGGCTACCGGGCATCGCCGCCCGACGCGGGCGTGGAGCATCTGACGGATCTCGACCTGCCCCGCCCCGCCCCTTCGGGGCGGGACCTTCTAGTGCGGGTCGAGGCGGTATCGATCAATCCGGTGGACACCAAGCAGCGCGGGCCGCTGGCCGACCCCGCGCGCTTTCCCCGCGTCCTCGGCTTCGACGCCAGCGGCGTGGTGGAAGCGGCGGGCGACGACGCGACGCTGTTTCGCCCCGGAGACGCGGTGTTTTACGCCGGCGCGGTGGACCGGCCGGGCTCGAACGCCGAGTTCCAGCTGGTGGACGAGCGCATCGTGGCGCGCAAGCCGGACCGGCTCGACTTCACCGAGGCCGCCGCTCTGCCGCTGACCGCCATCACCGCCTGGGAAACCCTGTTCGACCGCTTCCGCATCCAGCCCGACGAGACCGAGCGCGGCACGCTGCTGGTGATCGGCGCGGCGGGGGGCGTGGGCTCGATCGCCACCCAGCTGGCCCGGCAGCTGACGGCGCTGACGGTGATCGGCACGGCCTCGCGGCCCGAATCACGCGAGTTCGCGCTGCGCAACGGCTGCCACCATGTGATCGACCATTCCAGACCCATGGCGCCGCAGCTTGCCGCCCTCGGCTTCAAGCCGGTGGACTATGTCTTCGCGCTGACCCACACGCCCCAGCACATGGCCGATATCGGAGCGCTGATCCGCCCCTTCGGGGACTTGTGCGTGATCGACAGTGCGGCGCTCGATCTCGCACCCATCCGGCAGAAGTCGGTGTCGCTGCATTTCGAATACATGTTCACCCGCCCGCTCTTCCAGACCGCCGACATGATCGAGCAGCACCGGCTCCTGTCGGAGATCTCGCGCCTTGTCGATGCGGGTCGGCTTCACTCCACCCGGACGCAGACCCTTTCGCCGATCTCGGCCGAGACGGTGCGCGAGGGTCACCGCATCAGCGAGCGCGGCGCCAGCCTCGGCAAACTGGTGATCGCCGGCTGGCCGGCGGCCTGAGCCCGGATTCCCGGGAAGACTCGAACTTCAAGCGTTTGCGCCCTGTCCCCGGCGAGGCGATCCCGCTTCGCCGGGGACAGGGCTTTGGGAGACAAGGGAATGGGATTTCTCAGCGGCCTTCTCGGCCTTGCCAGCGACCTCGACGTCGGCGCGCTCGCGGCGGAGCTCGAGCCCGTCCTCTTGCCCAATGAGGGGATCGAGATCGCCTTCCAGCTGGTGCGCGACCAGATCGTCTTCACCGACCGCCGCGTCATCCTGATCGACAAGCAGGGCATGACCGGGCGCAAGCGGCAGTACCACTCCATTCCCTATCGCGCCGTCACCATGTTCTCGGTGGAGACCGCCGGCTCCTTCGACACGGACGCCGAACTGCGGATCTGGGTCTCCGGCCAGCCGCAGCCCTTCCTTCAAAACCTGTCGCGCGGCGCCAATCTGAGCGGCATCCAGAAGGCCCTGGCCGGCGGCGTCCTCGGCCGCTAGCCGCCCGCGCCGCCGACCCGCTACGCTTGGGTCGGCCCGGATGGCGCGGCCCCGCGTCGTCACTCGGCCGGGCTCGAACACCGATTCGCGATCACGCGCTTTTCGCCCCCGTCAAGCCGTTGCCGCCACGCCTGCGAGGGGGTACGACCCGTCCCGATGACACATGCCCCTGCCGAATCACCGCGTGATTTTTACACTCGCGTTGGATCGGAAGTCGTCCAACATGGTTAACCGGCCATGAAGACGATCGCCGCAGAGATCCGACTGGCCGAAGCCCGCGATGCGGTGGGTTTGAGCCGCGTGCACGAAGCGTCCTGGCGGGGCGCCTATGCCGGTCTTATCCCGCATCGAACGCTGACGCGCATGATCGAGCGGCGCAACGCCGCCTGGTGGGAAAGCGCGATCGCGAACCAGGCGACGATCCTCGTCCTTCAATATGGCGGCGAAATGGGCGGCTACGCCACGCTGGGGCGCAACCGGACTCGCGCGCTCGGCGTCGAGGGCGAGGTTTACGAGCTCTATCTGCGACCCGAGTTCCAGGGCATCGGCTTCGGCCAGCGCCTGTTTTCCGCCGCGCGCATGCTGATCCGCTCGCGCGGGTTGAACGGCACGGCGGTCTGGGCGCTGGAGGACAATCCCGGCGCGGTGCATTTCTACGAGGCGGCGGGCGGCATCGACGTCGCCACGGGCACCGAGACGTTTGAAGGCGTGACGTTGCGCAAGCTCGCTTTCACCTTTCCCTGACCCCGGCGGGGACGCAGGCCTTCGATCTGCCCTCGATTGTCACCACAAGTTTTAACCCTTCGTCAGGGAATTTGAGCGGTCCAATTGCCTCGGAGGCCGCAAGCGGGTTAGACACGCCCGACGATTTCGAGGAGACCTCCCATGCGCATCGACGCCATCGCCCGGGGCAAGAATCCGCCCGAGGACATCAACGTCATCATTGAGGTGCCCGTCGGCGGCCACCCGATCAAGTACGAGATGGACAAGGAATCCGGCGCGCTCTTCGTGGACCGCTTCCTGTACACGCCGATGACCTATCCCGGGAACTACGGCTTCGTTCCGCACACGCTGTCGGACGACGGCGATCCGATCGACGTGCTGGTCTGCTCGACGCGCCCGCTCTTCCCCGGCTGCGTCATCAACTGCCGCCCGATCGGCGTCCTCAAGATGGAGGACAACAGCGGCGTGGACGAGAAGGTCATCGCCGTCCCCTCGCCGGCCCTGACGCAGCGCTACATCAAGGTCGAGGAATACACCGACCTGCCCGAGATCACGACCAAGCAGATCGAGCATTTCTTCGAGCACTACAAGGATCTGGAGCCCGGCAAGTGGGTGAAGATCGGCGGCTGGGGCGATGCCGCCGAGGCACGCAGGCTGATCCTCGAGGCCGTCGTTCGCTATGACGAAGCCTCTGAGAAGGAAAAGAACAAGACGCCGGTCGGCCAGGAAAACGCCTGACACCACGGCTTGCGGCCCTTGCGGCCGGACGAACGAGAGGCGTGGGTTCCGCGAGGGACCCGCGCCTTTTCGTTTGAGCTAGGGCATTTCCAGGTGAAGCTGATCGGCTTCGCCCGAGGGTGACGCGGCAAGATCATGGACTTGAAAGGCGGGAGTGCCGGCCCTTATTGCAGGCGGACCCAGGCCAAGCCCGCGCGCTGGAGAGCGGCGCCGGCGCGCTCGCCCAGGAATGTCGGCCGGTCGACCCCGCAGCGGAACGCCGTCGCGCGCCCGTCCGCCAAGGCGTCGGCCTCCGCGTTCTCACTCCCCGCGATCCCGGCCAGAATGGCGACGAGGCAGCCTGGCGCTTCGCCGCTCGGCGCCTTGACCACCACGAGGAGAACCTCGTCCGGCGCGCCCGGCAGCGCGTAGCGCAGGATTGCGGCGAGCGGGCGGGCGCCCAGCATGCGCCAGCGGGCGGTGGAGGCAAGCGCCATGGGCTCGGGCGGTGGTGGAATGAAACCGTCCGGCGATCCCAGCGACACGCTTCGCCGCTCGGGCGGGCCTTTCAGGAAGAGATCGACGCCTGGCAGCGCGGCGCATCGCAGCACTTCACCTGAAGCGATGCAGAGGCTGGAAATGACGGGGCTTGCCGCCCCGGTCGGCTCGGCGCGTGCTTGGGACGGCGGGGGCGGTGCGTCAGGCGATCCCAGCAGGGCGGAAGCAAGAGTGAGCGCGAAGAGCATGTCCGAGGCTAGCCTCGTCGCCCGCAAAGCGCACGCGCTTTTCGCGCCCCTTCGAGCCGGAGGCGAGCGAGAGCGTGGACTTCGGCACGCCCAGCGCCTCGGCCAGAAGACGGATCAGGGCCTCGTTGGCGAAACCCTTTTCCGGCACCGCGCGCACCCGCGCCTCGATCCGCCAGCCGTCGGGCGACAGCTCGATCCCGTCCACCCGGTCGCTCGACGCGCGGGGCGTCAGGCGCACGGACAGGAGCATCAGATGCCGGCGCGGTAGATCGCGGGCACGACGTAGAGATAGATGATCTGCTGCAGGAAGAAGATCGCGATCAGCACGACGAGCGGCGAGAGATCGAGCCCGCCGAGATTGGGCAGAATGCGGCGGATCGGCCGGTAGAGCGGCTCCGTCAGGCGATAAAGCGTGTCGCTGACCGTGCGCACGAAATTGTTGCGATAGTCCAGAATGTTGAAGGCGAGCAGCCAGGACAGGATCGCCGAGACGATGATGATCCACCAGAGAATGTTGAGGACCAGGAGGACGACTTGAACGACGGCGAGCATGGGGAGCCTTTGGATGGTGGACCACTGTGCTATCGCACAATCGGCCAGGGAGATGGGGATTTCCCTAACGTTTGGCACCCCCATGCCGCTGATTTGACAAGCGCGCGACGGCGAGACCTGAATCGAGACAGCCCGCTTGACAGCCACCCCGCCGCCGATCTAAATGCCGCTCACCGGTGGACGGGGCTGTAGCTCAGTTGGGAGAGCGCGTCGTTCGCAATGACGAGGTCAGCGGTTCGATCCCGCTCAGCTCCACCAGTCACCGGCGTTTTCTGTAAAACTTCGATTGGTTTTATCGAGCCTTCGCGCGCTTGCCCGGCTATTGGTCGCGAGCGATCCGCGCCAGACGTTGCAGTTTTCGCTCGGCCGTGGTCGCTCAATCGCGACATCGAGCAGCCGAAACCGCGTTTCAGTTTCGCCAAGCCCTCTCTGTTGCCTGGAACTCGCAATAAGAATCGAGAAAACGGCCGATCGCGTCGTTCGCGCTCTCGCTTCGGCGCAGAGGCCAAGCGCAGTTGCGGTTGTCGACCGCACCTATTTCCCATCGCGAGCCGCAGAACCCTCGACCATCGGCAGGTCGCAGATTGTGCCTCGGCCGTCATAGCGAGCACGCAAAGCCGGTAGGTCGTCACTGCGGTTGGTCGCCCATGGCCAGATGAACCGCGCGCCGCAGCTCGGCTTCACGCTTGGCAACCACACGCGGTCTCCACGTGATGTGCCCACTCGAAAGGCTGGGAAGAGGACGCGGAAACATCGGCCAGTTGCGTTGTTGGCGCGGGAAGCATCGCTCCAGCAGCCGGAGCCTTGGTCTGTTGGGGCTCCAGTCGCGAAAAAGCCCGGCGCGAGAGATGTCTCTCGCCGGGCTTTTTCCTGTCGATTGATTTGAGGCAGCCTTGGCTCAGCGGCTCATGCGCTCGAAGCCTTCGTCGCCGCCCAGATCCAGCGAGAAGCCGCCCTTGGCCCCACCCGCTGGCGCCGGCCGCGCCAGCGCGCTGGCCGCCTGCGCCTGAAGGCTGTGAACGGGGTTCTCGCCCGCGCCGGTCTCGAACAGATCCTGGTCCGTCTCCGCGCTCACCGCCACCGGGGTCTTGCCCAGCACCCGCGTGGTCTTGGGCGCGTTTGACTTGGCAGACGTCGGGGCGGACTTCGGAGCCGCCTTGCCGGCTGCCGGGGCCGAGGTCGAGGCTGGCTTGGCCGCGCCGCCCTCGCCGCGCGTCTTCTGCCGCTCCGCCTGCCGGTTCGTCGCCTCGATCTCCACCGCCTCGTCCTGCAGCAACCGCTCGCGCTCGGCGTCGGTCATGCGGAAATAGCCCGCCCGCTCCTCCAGCCGGCCCGCTTCGGTGGACAGCTGGTCGGCGGTGGCCGCCATCTCGTTGGCCGCCCCGGCGTTCGACTGCGTCACCTGATCCAGCTGCCCGATCGCCTGGTTGATCTGCTCGATGCCGATCGACTGCTCCCGGCACGCCGCCGAAATCTCCGACACCAGCTCCGCCGTCTTGCGGATGTCCGGAACCAGCCGCTCCAGCCGCGCCCCGGCATCTTCCGCCACCACCAGCGTGCGCGAGGACAAGTCGCCGATCTCGGCCGCCGCTGCCTGAGAGCGCTCGGCGAGCTTGCGCACCTCGGAGGCCACCACCGCAAAACCCTTGCCGTGCTGGCCGGCGCGGGCGGCTTCGATCGCGGCGTTCAGAGCGAGCAGGTCGGTCTGGCGGGCGATCTCCTGCACCACGGCGATCTTCTCGGCGATGGCGCGCATCGCCTCGGTGGACTGCGCCACCGCCGCGCCCGTGGTGCCGGCATGCTCGGCGGCCTGGGCCG
>NZ_BBWL01000038.1:0-15791 GCF_001463785.1 Aureimonas sp. AU40 | reverse complement strand
CTTGGTGGTCATGTCGCCCATGGCGCGCTGCAACTCGGCGATCTCGTCCGAGCCCTTGGCCCGGATCGTGTGCGTCAAGTCACCCGAGCCGATCTGGCGGGCGAGGTCCACCGAGCGCTTCAAGCCGCGCGAGATCGACAGGCCAAGCCAGGTCGCCACGACGAGACCCAGCACCACCGCGCCGGCGACCAGCGCCAACATCTGCATCAAGGCGAGGCGGGAGTTGGCGTCGGTCTGGGCTGCGAGCGCGTCCGTGCGCTTCTTCTCGCGGCCGAGCTGCGTCTTCAGTTGGTTGATCATCGAGGCCATGCTCGGCTGCATGCCGCCGCCCATCAGGGAGCGGGCGTTTGCCGCCGCGTCCGCCTGCCCGGCCGGGTCGGCGCGCGCCGTGCGCAGCAGATCCATGACCTGCCGGGACATGCCGAGATAAGTCTCCACCGCGCCTTTGAGCGAATCCACCGAGGGAAGTTCGGTCTTGGGCGCGGCGGCGCGATACTCGGCCAGCATGTCCAGGGTGGACTTGCCGCGCTCGGCGACCGAGGCTTCCATGTCCTTGAAGACGCCGTCGTTATCGACCGAGTCCATCGTGTTGAGAAGACGGCCGATGTCGGACACATAGGCGCGAACGGTCATGAGCCGCTCGTTCTGCTGCATCGGGCCAGAGCGCAGCTCTTCCAGGCGCGCGCTGGCGACCGTCAGATTATAGGCGCCCACGGCTCCCAGCGCCAAGCTCATCCCCACCGTCAGCGCAAAGGCGCCCGCCAGCTTCGTCCGGATCGAAAGTCTCATCGGCCTGCAGTCTCCCCTCTGTTGGGCCCATGAAGTCCCAAGAAGACTGCCAATCGGTGAAGCCCTGGCGAGACCTCGGAACGCGGTGAATGCTTCCTTATGTCGCGCTGGGCCTGACTCATCGCCAAGTGGCTCGGGCGACAACCAGTGCAGGAAGTTCGCGTAGAACCACAGATTCAAGGCTAATCGATTCAACCCGGACGGGCTCGGCCTTGCCCACGTTTCCGAATCGAGTCGGCCCGCGGGAGCCTCCTCGCCTTCGGCGTTTCCCTCTTCGTTCGATATTGCGTCGGCGCCGAATCGAACGAGCCGTCGAGACTTGACGCCGACTGTGAGCTTATGAGCTTGTGCCGCAGCCGCGTTCGCCTTTCGGGCGAGCGCGGTCGCGCCCGAGAACACCCCGTCGTCTTCCCTCCCGGAAGCCGGCGCCCTTCGCCCGCGCTGTCGGACCCTCATTTTCTTCGAAAGGCGGCCGCTCCGATGAAGCCCGCGCCCCGACCCCCGCAAGCGCCCCCAAGGGCGCGCCGGAGGTCGGCCAAGCCGCCGGGCCGAAACGCGAGAGAACGGGCCGGAATCCGCTGATGCAGAGCGACGAGACCCTTTCTCCCGATCCGGCCGAAGAGCCGGTCCACGCGCCGGTCGAGGATCGCTTCGCCGCCTTTCGCAACCGCCGGTTTCTTCGATACTGGCTGGCCCGCTTCTTTGCCGCCTTCGCGGTGCAGATCGTCTCCGTGTCGGTGACGTGGCAGATCTACGCGCTGACGCGCGATCCGTTCGACCTCGGCCTCGTCGGCCTGTGCCAGTTCCTGCCCGCGCTCGCGCTGGTTCTCGTCACCGGGCCGGTGGCGGACCGCTATTCACGGCGCTGGATCATGGGCCTGTCGATCCTGGGCGAGGCTTGCGGGGCGGCCGTGCTGCTCGGCCTCACGCTGACGGGTCTCGTCTCGCCCCTGCCGGTCTTCGCCATTCTCGTGGTCTTCGGCATCGCCCGCGCCTTTTTCGGCCCCGCCGCCTCCTCGCTCGTGGTCAATCTCGTGAGCCGGGACGAGCTGGCCAACGCAGTGGCCTGGAACTCCTCCTCCTGGCAGATCGCCTCGATCGTCGGCCCGGTCGCCGGCGGCCTTCTCTACGGCCTGTCGCCGAGCGGCGCATACGGCACGGCGCTGGTTCTGTTTCTGGTCGGCTCGGGTCTCGTCCTGTCGATCCCCGCGCCCACGCAGCATGTGTCGGGCGAGCCGGCCAATCTTCGCACCGTGGTCGCCGGCTTCCGCTTCATCTTTCGGGAAAAGGTCGTGCTCGGCGCGATCTCGCTCGATCTCTTCGCCGTGCTGCTCGGCGGCGCGGTGGCGTTGATGCCGGTCTTCGCTCATGACGTTCTCGCCGTCGGCCCCTGGGGCGCGGGGCTTCTGCGCGCCGCGCCCGGCGTCGGCGCCATCGCGACCGCCGCCTGGCTCGCCGCCCATCCCGTGCGCGACCGCGCCGGGCATGTGATGTTCCTGTTCGTCGCCCTGTTCGGCGTCTTCACCGTCCTGTTCGGCCTTTCCGTCACGCCCTGGTTGTCGGTGGTCGCGCTGGCGCTGATGGGCGCGGCCGACATGATCTCGGTCTATATCCGCGAGACGCTGCTCCAGCTCTGGACGCCGGACGAGGTGCGCGGGCGCGTCAACGCCGTGAACGGCATCTTCGTCGGCGCTTCCAACGAGCTCGGCGAGTTCCGCGCCGGGCTCATGGCGGCCTGGCTCGGGGCCGTGCCGGCGGTGGTGATCGGCGGCTTGGCGACGGTCGCCGTCGCCGCCGTCTGGTCCGCCGCCTTCCCGCAGCTGCGGCAGGCGCGAAGCCTTGCGGCGCGCGAATAGGCGCAGGCAGAGTCGGGCAAAAGCTCGCCTCGGCGAGGCGCGCCAAAGGGGACATGAGCGAAGGGTGTCCGGGACGCCTCGCCTCGCATCGAAATGGTGCGGCTCAATAGATAGGTGCGACAGGATCGGCTAGGGAGTCTGGACACGTTCCAAAGACGCTTCCTTTCACCCGATGCCGCCGGGGACCCTTCCCCTCGGCGGCGCACCGAACGAACCGGATATGTTGACCCTTCTCGCCTATGCGATGATCGCGGTGTTCATGACCGCGGTCATGAGCAATCGCCTGTCCGCGCTGATCGCGCTCATTCTCATTCCCATGCTCTTCGCCCTGATCGGCGGTTTCGGGCCGGAAATTCCGGTCATGGTGGTGGACGGGCTGCGCCGCATCGCGCCGACCGCCGCGCTCCTGCTCTTCGCCATTCTCTATTTCGGGCTGATGATCGATGTCGGCCTGTTCGATCCGCTGGTGCGGCTCGTGGTGCGCATCTGCCACGGCGATCCGCTGCGGGTCATCGTCGGCTCGGCGCTGCTCGCCATGGTGGTTTCGCTCGATGGCGACGGCTCCACCACCTTCCTGATCTGCGTCACCGCCATGATGCCGCTGCATCGCAGCCTCGGCATCAATCCGCTGATCCTGCCGGCGGTGACAATCCTGCCCAACGCGATCATCAACATCGCCCCCTGGGGCGGGCCGACGGCGCGCGTCATGGCCTCGCTGCATCTGGAGCCGAGCCAGGTCTTCGTGCCGCTGATCCCGGCCATCGTGCTCGCCTGCTGCGGCGCGGTGATGATCGCCTTCTATTTCGGCCTCAAGGAGCGCCGCCGCCTTGCTAGCGCTGGCGGCATGGCGGTCTCGGACGAGCAGACGCCGATGAGCCAGATTCTTGCCACCCGCCGCGCCGTGGTGAGCCGACCGCTCTGGCTCCAGCTCTTTAACCTGGGGCTGACCGCCGCGCTTCTCGTGCTTCTGGTGGCCGACATCCTGCCGCTGGCGCTGGTGTTCATGATCGCCTTCGCGATCGGAATCACCGTGAACTTCCCGCGCATCCGCGACCAGCGCGAGCGCATCGAGGCCCATGCCGGCAGCGCCCTGTCGGTGGTGGCCGTGATCTTCGGCGCCGGCGTCTTCACCGGCATCCTGCAGGGCACGGGCATGACCGACGCGCTCGCCAAGAGCGTGATCTATCTCATCCCCGAATCGGCGGGCACCTACATCCCGTTGATCACGGCGGTGGTGAGCGGGCCCTTCACCTTCTTCCTGTCGAACGATGCCTTCTATTTCGGCGTGGTTCCGGTTCTGGCAGAAGCGGCGCGGGCCTATGGCATTCCGGTAGACGTCATCGCCCGCGCCTCGCTGGTCGGCCAGCCCATGCACATGCTGAGCCCGCTCGTGCCGGCGCTCTACGTGCTGACCAACCTGTCGGAGGTGGAGACTGGCTCCCTGCAGCGCTTCGCCCTGCCCTTCGCCGCCCTTCTCGCCGGCTTCATGCTGGTGGGCGCCGTGCTGACGGGCGCCGTGCCGCTCGGCTGAGTCTCGGCTTCAGGGCGCCAGAAACCGAAAAAGGCCGGAGCGGCATCCCCGCTCCGGCCTTTTTCCATGAAGGGCTCGCCTGTCTCAGTCGCGTGTCAGTGGACGGCCTCGCCGAGTTCCTGCGCCTCGTGCTCCTCCTGGCGCTCATGCGCCTCGGCCTCGCTCACCGCATGGGCGGCGACGCCGGGGCCGGGTGCGAAGGCGCGGTTCCAGGCGTCGAGCGAGGCGATCTTGTAGGCCTCGGCGAGGGTCGGGTAGTTGAACGTGTTGTCCATGAAATAGTCGATCGTCCCCTTCAGGTTGAGGACGGCCTGACCGATATGGATCAGCTCGGTCGCGCCCTCGCCCACGATGTGGACGCCGAGCAGCCGGCGCGTCTTCTTGGAGAAGATCATCTTCATCATGCCCCGGTCGAGGCCCATGATGTGGCCGCGCGAGGTTTCGCGGAAGCGCGCGATGCCGCATTCGTAGGGAATGCCGCGCTTGCGCACCTCCTCCTCGCTCATGCCGACCGTCGAGATTTCCGGCACGGAATAGATGCCGTAGGGAAAGAACTCGGGCGCCGGGGGCGGCTCCAGGCCGAAGGCGTGGCAGGCGGCGAGGCGCCCCTGCTCCATCGAGGTCGAGGCGAGCGAGGGAAAGCCGATCACGTCGCCGGCGGCGTAGATATGCGGCACGGCGGTCTGCAGCGTCTTCTCGTTCACCGCGATGCGCCCGCGCCGGTCCACCTCCAGCCCGGCGGCGGCAAGGTTCAGATCGTCCGTCGCGCCCATGCGGCCGGCGGCGAAGAGCAGCATGTCGCTCGTCACGTCGCGGCCCGTGGCGATGCGGCAGACCGGGCGTCCGGCGCCGTCGAACTCGATCTTCGTCACCTCGGCGCCCAGGCGCAGCGACACGTTGCGGTCGCGCAGGTCGTGGACGAAATCCTCCATCAGCTCCTTGTCGACGAAGTCGAGGAAGGTGGCGCGCGGCTCGACCAGCGTCACCTGCACCTCCAGCGCGGAGAAGATCGTGGCATATTCGACGCCGATGACGCCGGCGCCGATCACCGTCATGGAGCGCGGCAGCTTGGGCACCGCGACGATCTCATCGGAATCGAAGACATTGGTGCCGTTGAAGGGCACATAGTCCGGCCGGAAGGGCTTGGTGCCGACCGCGATCAGGATGAAATGGGCGGAGACGACGCGCTCGTCCTCGCCCTCGCTGCGGATCACCAGCTCGTGCGCCGAGCGGAACGAGGCTTCGCCGCGCATGACCTTCACGCCGTTGCGGGCAAACTGATGATCGAGCACGTCGACCTCGTGCTCCAGGGTCTTTTCCATGCGCGCGCGGATGTCGGCGGCGGAAATGTCCTGCTTCACCCGGTAGGCCCGGCCGTAGAAGCCACGCTCGCGCCAGCCCGAAAGATTGAGCACGGTCTCGCGCATGGTCTTGGACGGGATGGTGCCGGTGTGGACGGACACGCCGCCGACCCGGCGGTTGCGCTCCACCACGAGCACGGAGCGCCCCAGCTTGGCCGCCTGCACGGCCGCCCGGCGACCCGAAGGGCCGCTTCCGATCACGATGAGGTCGTAGGTCGACATGAAGCCTCGCATTCTGCTCAAAAAGCGGCCGCGTGCGCGCCGGCCGGCCTGGTCCGCATTCTCTCAAGTCCCTTCATACACCCGCTTGTGCAAAGCACGCGTAAAGGCCAGAGCGCTCGCTTGGCTTCCAGCTGCGGGCGCGAGGGGGGACCTACCCCGCAACGACGGCCGTCTGCGGCCGAGCGCTGGGGGGGGGGCGGGTCCAGCCGGCACCACCGCTCCTGAGGGCGCCCGATCCTGTCGGGGCAAGTCGCCCACGGGGAGCCGGTGTCTTGCGAAGCCGAAGAGTCCGTGGGGTGCGACGATCGATCCCGCTTCACCGCCGCCAAACCTTGCAAGGGGTCCGTGACAGGCTCTAAGCCATGGCTCGGCGCACGCGGCTTCTCTGAGAGCCCGTCGCCCGGCAGCACAAGCGGAAACGCCATGTCCAAGAGCACCCCGGCCACTTTGGCCCTGACCCGAGCGGGCGTCGCCTTCGCCCTCGTGACCTATGATTACGACCCCGATGCCGAACGGGTGGGGCTGCAGGCCGCAGAGGCCATCGGCGCGCCGCCCTCGCAGGTGTTCAAGACGCTGATGGCGGAGCTCGACGGCAAGCCGGTCTGCGTCATCGTGCCCTCCGACGAGGAGGTGAACATGAAGAAGCTCGCGGCAGCGCTCGGCGGCAAGGCGGCGCATATGATGAAGCCGACCGAGGCCGAGCGCCTGACCGGCTACAAGGTCGGCGGCATCAGCCCTCTGGGTCAGCGCAAGCCCGTTCCGACCATTCTCGACGAGTTGGCGGTGCTCCATGACGAGATCTATCTGAACGGCGGCCAGCGCGGCCTCCAGATCCGCCTCCGCCCCGCCGACCTGATGGCGGCGCTGGGCTGCGCGATGGCCGATCTGGTCCGCTGACGGCCCGGGCCGAGCCGGCCCCGTACTCCAAAGCCTGCCCGGCGAAGCGAACAGCCCCGCCGCAAAACAGGCGGCAGGCCCCATGAACTTGCAACACCAAGAATGTGGGCCTGCTCAGCAGGTGAGTCCCGCCCCACCGCGCCTTACCTAGCCGCGCGGCGGCTCGGCCAGCGTCTCGCCGCTCGTCTCGCGGCCAAAGATCAGCGCCAGAAACTGCTCCAGCCAGCGCTTGACTGGCGCGTCGTGGATGGCGCGGCCGGTGAAGTGCTCGCGCCGGGCCTGCGCGCCGGGCAGCGACAGGCGGGAATGGCCGTGCGTGGTCCAGCGATGCAGCATGGCGAGCGTCAGCTCGGCGTGGAACTGCACGCCATACGCCTTGTCGCCATAGCGCATGGCCTGGTTGGGAAAGGCGTCGTCGCCCTCCGCCAGCAGCGTCGCGCCGTGGGGCAGGGTGAAGCCCTCGCGGTGCCATTGATAGACCATGCCGGGCCAGCCCGGCATCAGCGCGCGCCCCGCCGACGTCGCCTGCATGGGATAGTAGCCGACCTCCACCAGCCCGTCCGGGTGCGGCGCGACCGTCGCGCCGAGATGCTTGGCCAGCATCTGCGCGCCGAGGCAGATGCCCAGAAAGGGGCGGTCCTCGCGCAGCGGCACGTCGAGCCAGTCGATCTCCTGACGCAGATGCGGCTCCTGGTCGTTGGCGCTCGGCGGCCCGCCGAACACGACGGCGCCGCGATGCGCGTCCAGCGTCCGGGGCAGCGATTCGCCCAGGACCGGGCGGCGGATGTCGAGCGGAACGCCGGCGGCTTCCAGGATCTGCCCGATGCGGCCGGGCGTCGAGGTTTCCTGATGCAGGACCACCAGAACCGGTCTCGCCTCGCCGGGATCGCGCAGCGTGAAGCGCTTCAGCGGCGCGACGGCCTGCGACCTCGAGCCGCTTTCGGGCGCGGCGTCGGCGCCGCCCTCGATGGCGGATTCCGGCCGAAAGGAGGGAAGATGATCAGCCATGCTCTTGCGTCTGCACTCTTGTCTGCGCCTCGCGCTTGGCGAGCATTCGCTCGCGCCCGGACACGCCGAGAAGCTCGGCGACGCGCCAGATCGTGTTGTCCTCCAGCTCGTGCACCTCGCCATCGGCGAAGACGACCTCCCAAAGAAGCTCCACGAAGCGCACGCGTTCCTCCGCGCTCCAATGGCGCATGAGGACATTGGTGAAGCGGAAGAGGTCCACCGCCTCGGCATCGGCCTCGCGCCCGGCGCGGCGCACCTGCTCGGCGCGCCAGGGGTCGAGCCCATATTCGCGGGTCAGGAGATCGCGCAGCTTGGCGCCTTCCACCTCGCTCAAGGTCCCGTCCGCCTCGGCCACGTGAAACAGGAGCGCCGCCGCCGCGACCAGCGGGTTGTCCTCGTTGCCGCCCCGGCCGATCGGCTCGCCCGAGAGAGAGCGCAGGAAGTCCTTGAAGGCGTCGAGCATGGGCGGCGTCCGGATTGGCTGTCGAAGGATTCGAGCGGGCGGGAGAAGCCCTCGCCCCGGTGAAACGGCCTGAACGGAAGCGAGTTCAAAACTTTCGCCCGGGGTTCTCGCACATGCAAACGAAAACGGCCCGGAGCGTCTGCGCTCCGGGCCGTGTGTGTCGTGTCTGCCGCGCTGGGCGGCTGGCTCTTGCGCCTTCAGGCGGCGGGGCTGCGCTCCAGGGGCGTCTCGTCCTTGCGTGGCAGCTCGTCCTTGCCGAGGTCGGTGGCCGGCGCGGACGCGGCAGCCTGTTCTTCCGGCGGCAGACGGGCGTCGATGAAGACGCGCCGGCCGGGGTCGTTGCTGGGCGCCGGCTGCATGCCGCGCAGCATGCGCCCGACCCGCTGCACCAGCTCCGGGTCGCCCTCGTGAGGCACCGACCACGTATAGGCGTCGAGCCGGCCCGTGGTGGGCGAAACCGCACGCCAGCCCTCGGCCGGGGCGCCGTCGACGCTCCAGGACGGGTCCTTCGGCGCATGAAGCGCGCGGCTCATCCACTGGCGCACCAGCGCGTCGTTGCCGGTCTCGGCGTCCTCGATGTCGGCGAGCAGGAGATAGGCCGATTCGCGCGGCGCGTCCTCGGCCGCGGCCATGGCCTCGACCCGGGCCGTGCCGAACTCGCGCGCATCCAGCGCTGCGCGAGCCAGCGCCAGGCGCGACTCGACATGGCCGGGATTGAGGCTCGCCAGATGGCGCGCGCGCTTCAGCCGCTCGGCGACGCCGTCGCCGGGCCACAGGTGGATATAGAGCGCGGCGAGCTCGGGATGCGGCTGCGCCTTCCAACCCGCCTCCAGCGCCTTCTGCGCCTGACGGTGCTCATTGAGGCGAACCATGGCGCGCGCCGCGATCACGGCCGCCGGCACCAGATCGGGCGCCAGCTTCTGCGCCTCGCGCGCGGCGTTGCGCGCGCCCGTCGGATCGCTGTCGGCGAGGTCCTGCGCCTTGCCGGTGAGCAGCACGGCCCGCAGGCGGCGGCTCTCGGCCTTGTCCACGAGGCGCGAGTCGCGCTGCGCTTCCAGGATGGCGAGCGCGCCGTCATAGTCGCCCTGCGCGGCCTTGAGGTCGAGCACGGCGCCGCCGGCCCAAGGCACATGAGGCGCGATGCGAACGGCCCGCTCGGCATAGCCGCGCGCCGCTTCCCGGTCTCCCAGCCGCTCGGCTTCGAGATACAGGCCGCGAAGGCCGACGAGACGAGTCTCGGGATCGCCTTCCAGCGTTTCGAACAGCGAGCGCGCCTTGGCGTGGTCGCCCTCGATCAAGGCGGTCTGCGCGTCGAGGAAGCGCACCATCGGCTCGCGCCGGTTGGCGAGCTGCTTCTGCGCCTGCTTGACGAGGCGGCGCGCGGTGACGGCATCGCCCGCCCCGGCCGCGATCATGCCGGCCGACAGGGCACGGTAGCCCTTGTCCCGCCGACGGCCGGAGAAGAAGCGCGAAACCCGATCCGGCGCCTTGAAGAAGCCGCGCACCAGCCAGAACAGGAGGATAGCGGCGAAGAGAAGCGCGAGCTGCAGGATCACGAAGACCGTGAAGCTCGTGCCGACCTCCTGGCCCTGCCAGAGGATCGAGACCGATCCGGGATGGTCGGCCAGCCAGGCGAAGCCCAGGCCACCCGCGAGAACGACGAGGAAGAATGCGAGGATACGCAGCATGTCAGCCCTGCGACGCGGAAGCGCCGACGGCGCTGTTGATGGTCTGGCGAATCAGATCGTCCGCATTGGCGCGGGCGCGAACCTTGTCGGCGAAGGTCTGCGAGGCCGACTTGGCGGCCTCGGGGAGCGTGTCCCATTCCTTCAGCCAGGCGGCGAAGTCGCCGCCCTCGATGGCCTTGTCCATGCGCGCGACGGCCGATTCCGGCCCCGGCGCATCCGTGCCGACGCTGGAGCCGGCGGGGCGCACGGTGACGAGCGAGCGCAGCCCCGAAAGGACCTGCGTGCCGACATCGGCGGTGGAGTCCACTGGACGAAGCGCGGCGAGAATGCGCGTTTCCGCCTCGTTCCATTCGGCCGCGAGGGCCGAGACGGTGGGCACGCCGGAGGCGGCGAAGTTGCGCAAGGAGGCGACGGATTCGCCGCCATTGCCGCTGGCGCCGGCGAAGCTTTCCAGCTCCTGCATGAAGGGCCTGCCGCTGTCGATCGCGCCCTTCAGCCCAGCGGCCGAAAGCGCGATGGCGGCGCGGCGGTTGGATTCCTCGATCGACTGAACGCGCGAGCCGAAGCCGTTCACCGCTTCGCGCGTGTCGTTGGCGGCGGTCTGGGCGTTCTGCGCGGCCTGCTGCGCGTTCTGCGCGGCGGACTGGGCGGAGGTCGCGGCCGTTTCGGCCCGGCCTGCGGTGTCGCGTGCTTCGTTGGCGGCGGTCTCGGCCCGGGTCGCGGTTTCGCGCGCGGCATTGGCCGCGTCGTTGGCCTGCGCGGCGGCGGCGGCCGAATCGCCGTTGGTCTGGGCGTAGCGCTCGTTGGCGGCCACCCGGTCGGACAGCTGGGTGAACTCGGTGCGCGAGACATTGCCCGAGCCGGCACCGCCGGCCGCCTGGGCCGATTGGAGCTGCTCCACCGTGCCACGCAGCGTCGAGATGTCGCCGGTCAGCTTCTGCACTTCGCCGGCAGTGGCGAATTGCTGGGTCTGCGCCGGCTGGACCTGCGCGGCCGGCGGGCTCACCACGCCGGAGTAAAGCAGAGCCGCGCCGCCGCCGAGCGCGATGGCCGCGCCCAGAAGCCCGGCGCCGAGCAGCGGGCCGAAGCCCGGGCCGCGCCCGTCGCCATGGGTGGTGCCGGCCGCCGCGTGATAGGGGCTGGAGGTCAGCGGGTCCGGCCCTGCGGGCTCGGGATGGGCAGCGGGCAGAACGGTCTCGTCATCCTCGAACTCGCCGAGGTCGCGCTTCTTGCCGGCAAAGCCCTCTTCGCGGGCAAACTCGGCGGCCGGCTCGGAAACGGGCTCGCCCGCAATCGCGCCGTCCGTCGTCGCGTCTTCGTGCTTTGCGATCTCGTCGTGCTTCGCCGTCTCGCCCAGCAGCGCGCCCTCGGGCGAGGTCGCAGGCTCGGAGGGGGCGGAAAAGACCGGCTCGGACGACGAGGCCGAAACCGGCTCGCCCGTCGTCAGCGGCTCGGCCGCGTCCGGCTGGACGGGGGCCGTTGTCAGCGGGTCCGCCACGGTGGCGGGCTCGGCGCCTGCCAACGCGTCGGCCGAGGCGCTGCCGGTGGCAATCTCGTTCTTGCGCTCACGCTCGGCGGCGCTGTCCGCCGTGGCGGACAAAAGCGCCTCTTCGTGGCGCTCCTCCGGCGTCTGGCTGGGGTCGCCCTGCTTGGTCTTGTCGTTCATCGAAACCGTCTCGTCCTGTTCGGCCCCCGACGCGGAGCCCATGTCTGCGCCGTTCTCAGCGCCCCCGGCCTTGGCGATCCGCTCGGCCTCGAGGTCGATCGTGGTTTCCGGTCGTGCGCCTGGCTTGGACCGGCGCGGACGATTGGCCATCCGAGAACTCCTTCATGTCGCATCCCACGGGCGGCGGCCGCCGCATGAACCGGCCGGCTTGAGCCAAATTCCCTTCGGCCGATGGTTCGGACGAGTCAACGTCCTGATCTAGCGTGCGCTGCGCAAGCTGCAACGAAAAGATTATCGACCGGGCCGCTCGTGCCCCCGATGGATCGCCTCGATCAGCGACGCCAGCGTGGGACGCGCGGCCCAGACTGCATTCTTTCCAAACTGCGGCGAAAGTTCCAGTGCGATCGCCTCCGACAAACAGAAGAAGCTGGCATCCCGCGACAGAAGGTCGGGCACCTCGCGAACGAGGCGCTCCGCCGCCTGCGCCTGCCCCCGCGACAGGAGCAGCACGCCCCCGAACGGGCCGCCGAGGCCGAGCCTTGCCAACTCCCCTTCGCTGGGCGCGCGGGGCCGCGTGTCGTAGACCTCCGCCACTTGAAGCGAGAGCCCCGCCGCCGCGAAGCCCGCTTCGAGCTCGGGCAGGCGCACCCGGCCGGCAGCATAGAGAAACGCAGCCCCCTCGCCCTCCGCCAGAGCCTTGGCGAGCGCCACGAGATCGCCCGCCCGCCCCTGGCCCTCGATGATGTCGGCAAAGCCGGCCTGCCGGAGATCCCCGGCCGTCGCCTCGCCGACCGCCAGCACGGGGCAATCGGTGCCCGAGAAATGCCGCGCCAGCCAGGGTACGGCATGGCGGCTCGTGGCGACCAGCGCGCGAAACGGGCCGGGCGGCGGGGCGGGGCGGAGCGGCACGATCTCGGACAGCGGCAGGAGCGCGGCGTCGAGCCCCGCCTCCTTCAGGCGCGCCAGCGTGCGCACGCCGTCCTCGCGCTCGCGCACGACGAGAAGACGGGTCGGGCGAAGCGGGCCGCTCAGCGCCGCCAGCCCTCGAAGAAGGCCGCGCCCGCCTGCGCCACGAGGCGCAGCGCCGCGTCCTCCGCCATCCGGCTGGCCTCGGCTCGCGTGCCCTCGACCCGCGTCTCGTGCATCTGCGACCCGTCCGGCGTCAGGATCATGCCGTGAAAGCGAAACAGGTCGCCCTCCAGCGTGCCATGGGCGGCGATCGGCGTGCGGCAGGAACCGTCGAGCACGGTGAGAAAGGCGCGCTCGGCGCTCAGCACGCCATGGGTGTCGGGATGGTCGATCGCCGCCACCAGCGAGGCGACGCGCCCGTCCCCTTCCCGCGTTTCGACGCAGATCGCGCCTTGGCCCGGCGCCGGCGGGAAGCTCTCCGCGTCGAGGATCTCGCCGGCGAAGCGCTCGTCGCCCAGGCGCTTGAGGCCCGCCAGCGCCAGAAGCGTGCCCTCCACCTCGCCCGCTTCCAGCTTGGCAAGGCGCGTCTGCACGTTGCCGCGAAAGATCACGAGTTCGAGATCGGGCCGGATGCGGCGCAGGAGCGCCTGACGGCGCAGCGAGGCCGAGCCGACGCGCGCGCCCTGGGGCAGGTCGGCGATCCGCCGCACCCGGCGGCCGATGAAGACGTCGCGCACGTCCTCGCGCGGGAGATAGGCGGCGAGCGAGAGCCCGTCCGGCACATGGGTCGCCATGTCCTTGGAGGAATGAACGGCGAGATCGATCCGCCCATCTAGCAGCGCCTCCTCGATCTCCTTGGTGAAGAGCCCCTTGCCGCCCGCTTCCGACAGGGCGCGGTCTTGGATGCGATCCCCCGAGGTCGAGATCACGGTGATCGCGAAGGCATCCTCGGCCAAGCCATGCGCCGCCATCAGGCGCGCGCGCACCTCCTCTGCCTGCGCCAGCGCCAAGCGGCTGCCGCGCGTGCCGATGCGGATGGGTTGGGTCATGTCTCGGCCTTCCTGAAACTTGGAAGTTCTCTAGAGACTGTTTTCGGCCATGAACAGGGCTTGCGCGGGGTCGCGGCCGCCCCCGGCCGTCGTCATGCCGGCCGAATTACCGGCCTGTTCGACCATGGCGGAGTTCAGCCACCGCGTGAGGTTTGGCCGTTCGCAACGCGCCGGACGTGAGGACTGCGAGGCGACCATTGGCGAGGATGGGCAGCGAGGCCGGCGGACGGGCAGGACATCCCCGCGCTTTTGCAGACCGTCCGGCTGCGCGGCTCGGCTCGCCCGTGGAACGACCGGGGAAAGGCCGACGGGGTCGTGGGGCAGGTGTTAAGAGACTGTTTGACAACCCCGGTCGGGTCGGTCCGCCAGCGCTTTTCCGCCATTGCTCGGGGGAAGACATGCCGCGCAAGCGCATCCGAGGCGCGCGAGCGCGGGAGATGTTTCGCCCGTCCGCACGGACCGTTGCCAATCCTCGCCGACGCACCCTTCGCATCACTCAAGTTTGGCGCTTTGCGAGCCCAAGGAAAATCCCTCGCCTGCCCCCCACCACCGAGTTTCCAAACAGCCTCCAAGGACCCTCTCCTCCGCGCCTAGCTTTCCGGCCGATCACACCGAAGCGCCGCGCCGGTGAACCCGACCGGCGCCTTGCCCGATCCAGCACGGGGCCGGCGCGCGGCGCGAAACCCAGGGCCGAGTTGGAAGCGCTGGCGAAACGCCAAGGGAATCGTTACTTCGCGAGGAAACGAAACCCGTGCACCGCCCCCGCGTCAGGAAAGCCCGCCCTTGCCCGCCTCCGCCTCGCCCCCGCCCTCGACCCTTCGTCCGCTGGTTCTCGGCATCGAGACGAGCTGCGACGAGACGGCAGCGAGCGTCGTCGGGCGCGGGGCCGACGGGCGGCCGGTGATCCTGTCCAATGTCGTGCTCAGCCAGATCGAGGAGCACGCGGCCTTCGGCGGCGTGGTGCCGGAGATCGCCGCCCGCGCCCATGCCGAAAGCATCGGCGGCGTGGTGGAGGCCGGGCTTTCGGAGGCGGGCGTGACGCTGGACCGGATCGACGCCGTGGCCGCCACCAGCGGGCCGGGGCTCGTCGGCGGGCTGATCGTCGGCGCCATGGTCGGCAAGAGCATCGCCGCTTCGCGCCGCCTGCCCTTCCTTGCCGTGAACCATCTGGAGGGCCATGCGCTGACCCCCCGGCTCACCGACGCGCTTCCCTATCCCTATCTCCTGCTGCTCGTCTCCGGCGGCCACACGCAGATCCTTCTCGTCTCCGGCCTCGGGCGCTACGAGCGCTGGGGAACGACGATCGACGACGCGCTGGGCGAGGCCTTCGACAAGACGGCCAAGCTCCTGGAACTGCCCCATCCCGGCGGACCCAGCGTCGAACGCATGGCAGCACAGGGCAAGGCCGCACGCTTCGACCTGCCCCGGCCGCTGCGCGGCGAGAAGCGGCTCGACTTTTCCTTCTCCGGCCTCAAGACGGCGGTGCGCCAGCTAGCGCTGGCCCATGCGCCCTTGAGCGAGGGGGACGTGGCCGATCTCTGCGCCGGCTTCCAGCGCGCGGCGGCCGAGAGCGTGCGAGACCGCGTGACGCTCGCCCTGCAGCGCTTTCGCGCCGCTTATCCCGACTTGGCCGAGCCTGCGCTGGCGGTGGCCGGCGGCGTCGCGGCCAATGGCGAGATCCGCGCCGCGCTGGAGGAGGTTGCCGCGCGCCATGGCGTGCGCGTCGTCTCGCCGCCGCTCAAACTCTGCACCGACAACGCGGCGATGATCGCCTATGCCGGTCTGGAGCGGCTGGAAGCCGGGCTCACCGATCCGCTTTCCGCCCCCGTGCGGCCGCGCTGGCCGCTGGACGAGACGGCCGCGCCGCTGGTCGGCTTCGGCAAGCGGGGCGCCAAGGCATGAGCGGCGGCGTCTGCATCATCGGCGGCGGCGCCTGGGGCACCGCGCTCGGCGCCATGCGGGCGCGCGGCGGCGAGCCGGTCGCGCTCTATGCTCGCGATGCCGAGACCGTTCGTGCCATCGCCGAGCGTCACGAAAACCCGCGCTATCTCCCCGGCATCGCGCTGCCCAAGAGCCTTAATGCCACGAGCGATCTCGGCGCGGCCCTGGCGGGCGCGGAGATCGCGCTTCTCGTTCTGCCGGCCCAGGCGCTGCGCGCCGCCAGCCGCGAAATGGCGCCGCATCTGCCGCCCGGCACGGCGCTGGTGCTCTGTTCCAAGGGCATCGAGCGCGACACCGGCCTTTTCGCCTCCGCCGTGGTAGAGGCCGAACTGCCGGGCCATCCCGTCGCCGTTCTGTCCGGCCCGAGCTTTGCGGCCGACGTCGCCGCCGGCCTGCCAACGGCGGTGACGC
>NZ_BBWL01000037.1:0-34649 GCF_001463785.1 Aureimonas sp. AU40 | reverse complement strand
CGCTCGCCGCTGGCGACACCGCGCTGGCGGACGATCTCGCACACCGCCTCGCCGCGCCGGCCTTCCGCATCTATGCCGGCGACGATGTGTTGGGCGTCGAAGCCGGCGGCTCCCTGAAGAACGTGCTCGCCATCGCCGCCGGCGCCAGCGCCGGGCTCGGGCTCGGTGCCTCGGCGCTGGCCGCCCTCGTCACGCGCGGCTTCGTGGAGCTGCGGCGGCTGGGCGAGGCGCTGGGCGCGCGGCCCGACACGCTGCTGGGCCTGTCCGGCCTCGGCGATCTCGTCCTCACCTGTTCGGGCGCGCAGTCGCGCAACTTCGTCTATGGGCTGGCGCTCGGCCGGGGCGAAGGCACGAGTGGGCTGAAGCTTGCCGAAGGCGTCTTCTCCGCCGCCATCGCCGCGCGCCTGGCGCGCGAGCGCGGCATCGAGGCGCCGATCATCGAAGCCGTCGCCGCCATCCTGGACGAGGGCCTGCCGGCGGCCGAGGCCATGCGCGCCCTGCTTGCTCGCCCGCTCAAACGCGAGTTCGACTGAGGCGGCGAACCGATCTTGCCGGCCGCGCCGGGCGCTCGTAAGAGGCGGGCGAGATCGCCGCCGGCCGCGCGCCGGCCCCAACCGGAGACGCCCCATGCTGTTCGCCCTTCTGTGCGAGGACCGCCCCGATGCCGGCTCGCTGCGCGCCGAAACGCGCCCCGCCCATCTCGACCATCTGAAGGCGCTGGGCCCGGTTTTGAAATTCGCCGGCCCGTTCCTCGGCGCCGACGACAAGCCGACCGGCAGTCTGCTCGTGGTGGAAGCCGAAAGCCTGGACGCGGCGCGGGCCCTTGCCGACGCCGATCCCTATGCCAAGGCCGGCCTGTTCGCCTCGGTCACCGTGCGGCGCTGGAACTGGACCGTGAACAACCCGGACCAGGCCTGACGCATGGCGTTCTGGCTGTTCAAGTCCGAGCCGTTCAAATGGTCCTTCGCGCAGCAGAAGGACTGCGGCGCGGCGGGCACGGAATGGACGGGCGTGCGCAACTACCAGGCGCGCAACTTCATGCGCTCCATGCAGATCGGCGAGCGCGGCTTCTTCTACCATTCCAACGAGGGCAAGGCCGTGGTCGGCGTGGTGGAGGTCTGCGCCCTCGCCCATCCCGACTCCACGGCGGACGACCCGCGCTGGGAATGCGTCGACATCCGCGCGGTCTGCGACATGCCGAACCCTGTCGGGCTCGACGCGGTGAAGAGCGAGTCGCGCCTCAAGGACATGGTGCTCGCCACCAATTCGCGCCTGTCGGTGCAGCCGGTGACGGAGGCCGAGTTCGGCGTGATCTGCGAGATGGGTGGGCTCGATCCGGCCTTGGCGCTCGGCTGAGGGTCGAGAGCGCGGGCTCTGCGCCGGAACCCTTTGCGGGATGGAACATTCTGAGAACATACTCGCAATGGAGACATCCCATGACGCAGTCCCAGCCCAAGGTCGACGCCCCGTCCAATGCCGAGAAGGACCCGGACGACTGGACCACCGGCGACGAGCCGATGACCGGTGCGCAGGCCTCCTACGTGAAGACGCTTTGCGAGGAGACGGGCCACGAATTCGATGAGAAGCTCTCCAAGGCCGACGCGTCGAAGCTGATCGACAAGCTTCAGGGCGAGAGCAAGCGGCTCAAGGACGCCTAAGCATCCCCTCTTCCCGCGATGGCCCAGCCACGCGGGAAGAGCCTTGCCCTCCCGGCCTCATGCCCTTCAAAACCGAAAAGCCCGCCTCGACTTGAAGTCGAGGCGGGCTTTTCCACGCAACGCGTCGGATGAAGGGCGATCAGTGGAGGAAGCCCATGAGCCAGAGAATCAGGATGATGGGAATCGGGATGCCGATCAGCCACAACAAGCCACCCTTGAGCATGATAGGTCTTCCTTCCCTTGCAGGTCTGCATTTGATCATCTTGTCTATGAAACCCGCTAAGGCCCTCTCCGGTTCCCGCGCTTTGCGGGAATTTGCCGCATGATCCCGCTTGGCGACCGGCGCAGCTTCATTCTCGCCAACACCTCTCTTCTCCATCCACCGCACGTGCCGGAGATCGCGCTGCATCTCGCCAGCGAGGTGCACGATCTCTGGATCCGAACGGAGGAGGAGCTCGCGGCCGACGGCCTGCCGCCGCCCTTCTGGGCCTTCGCCTGGGCCGGCGGCCAGGGGCTCGCCCGGTTCGTGCTCGACCATCCCGAACGTGTCCGGGGGCGGCACGTGGTGGATTTCGCGAGCGGTTCGGGCCTCGTCGCCATCGCGGCGATGAAGGCGGGCGCGGCCAGCGTGCTCGCGCTCGACATCGACCCGTTCGCGGCGGAGGCGGCGCGGCTGAACGCGGGCGAGAACGGCGTGGCCCTGACGGTGGAGCAGCGCGATACGATCGGCGAAGCGCTGAACGCCGACGTGCTTCTAGCCGGCGACGTGTTCTACGACCCCAACTTCTCGCTGAAGCTCGAGCCCTGGTTCGACGCACTGGCGGCAAGCGGCGTCGCGATCTATGTCGGCGATCCCGGCCGCTTCTATCTTCCGGCAGGACGGGTGGTGCGCGAAGCCGTCTACGAAGTGCCGGTGACGCGGGTCTTGGAAGACGCCGACGTGAAGCGCACCACGGTCTGGCGCTGGCGCCGGCCGGGCGAAAATACGGCAGCGTGAGATTTCACGTGAAACACTGGAGCCCTTGTTCCTCGGCAGTCAGCACCTCGGCCATGCAGCGCGCATGAAAAAGGCGGCCGAAGCCGCCCTTTTTGTTGTCAGGCTGAGAAGCTGAGGTCAGCCGCGCGGCGCCAGCACCATCATCATCTGGCGGCCTTCGAGCTTGGGCTCGGCTTCCACCTTGGAGATTTCGGCGGTCTCGTCGCGAACGCGCATGAGAAGCTTCATGCCGAGTTCCTGGTGCGCCATCTCGCGACCACGGAAGCGCAGCGTCACCTTGACCTTGTCGCCTTCGTCGAAGAAGCGGCGAACCGCCTTCATCTTGGTCTCGTAGTCGTGATCGTCGATGTTCGGGCGCATCTTGATCTCTTTGACCTCGATGACCTTCTGGCGACGACGCGCTTCGGCGGCCTTTTTCTGGCCCTCGTATTTCAGCTTGCCGAGGTCGAGGATCTTGCAAACCGGCGGGCTCGCGGTCGGAACGATCTCGACGAGATCGAGGCCGGCCTCTTCAGCCAGTGTCATGGCTTCCGCCGTATTGATGACACCCCGGTTCTGCCCCTCAGCGTCGATCAGCTGGATCTGGGGAACCCGGATTTCCCGGTTGGAGCGCGGCCCTTCCTTCTGGGTCGGCGGCGCACGAAATGGTCTGCGAATGGTCGTTCACTCCCGCTGTTGACGACATAGGCGTAGTCTTGAAACAAACGCCTCGATCGAGCGGCCGCTCCGCCGGGAAGGCGGACACTGCCCTCGATCCGAGGTCTTCGCCCTTCATATAACACGATGGGCTCACAATTTCACGCGAGTTGCCGCAATTTTTCCCGAAGCCTCCGTTCGCGAGCGCGGCGGCGCGGAACGCGCGGGAGATCGCGCAATCTTCGAGAGAGGCCAAGAGCCGCCAAGGCCAGGGCCCCTTGGCGAAGATCGGTGGGTGTCCAGGTCGCCGCTTAAGCCGCGCATCTCGCCCCGGCGCGGCGGAGGAAAGGGTGCCGGGGCTCACGATCGCCGCATCTTCCAACAGGCGCGCAGTCCCCTGCCAAGGATCGGAAACGGCGCCCGGTCTGGACGCCATGGTCCCGAGCCTCTACCCCTCGCGCGGAGCTTGTTCGAGGAGATGCCGCCGTGACCCTTCAGCCCGCTTCGCCGATCCACCTCCCCGCCCCCGGCGGCGACCACAGCCTCGCCGCGCTCCATGTCGCGGGCCGGGCGCCGACCGTGGTCTGGCTCGGCGGCTTTCGCTCCGACATGCGCGGCACCAAGGCCGAGCGCCTGTCGGACCAAGCCGCGCGCGAGGGCCACGCCTTCCTGCGCTTCGACTATTCCGGCCATGGCGAATCGGGCGGGCGCTTCGAGGACGGAACGATCTCCTCCTGGACGCGGGACGCCGAGGCCGCGATCGACGCCCTGGCACCGGACGGCCCGCTCGTCTTGGTCGGCTCCTCCATGGGCGCCTGGATCGCGCTTCGCCTCGCGCAGGCCTGGAGCGAGACCAACGCGGGAGGGAAGACGGGCCGCATCGCCGGCCTCGCCCTGCTTGCGCCGGCCCCCGACTTTACCTCGCGGCTTCTGGAGCCGCGCCTCAGCGCGGCGCAGCGCGCCACGATCGAGGCCGAGGGCTTCCTGGCCGAGCCCTCGCCTTACGACCCGCGCCCCACCGTCTATACAAGGGCGCTGATCGAGGACGGGCGGCGGGCGAGCGTCATGACCGGGCCGATCCGCACCGGCTGCCCCGTCCACATCCTCCAGGGCATGGCGGACCCCGACGTGCCGCACACCCACGCGCTGGAACTCGTCACCCATCTGCCGGGCGAGGGCGTCGCGCTCACGCTCGTTCCCGGCGGCGACCATCGCCTGTCGCGCGAGGAAGACCTGCGCCGAATGGAACGGGCGGTTGCGGAGATGATCGGACAAGGGCAGTCTTGAGACAGCTCCGTTCGCTTCTCCCGCCAACGTGACGTTTTTAACACAGGGCCTGTTGCACTCAGGTTGCCTCGCGAAAATCATCGATTTTCTCGCGACATAGACCTTGCCCGAACAATTCCTCGCTCCATTTCGCGCCGCCGTTTCGCCACTCTCCGCCCTATAAGGGGGGCGGACACCAGCTTGGTGGCCCGGTTCTGCCGATTGACAGCGTTTCGCGCCGCACACACGATGCGGGTGGATCAGGGAACGGGCCTATCCGAAGACGGAGATCGCGATGATGGTTCGGCGCGTGTTTGGCGCAACGGCTTCGCTTTGCCTTTTTTCGGCGCTTCTTGGCGGAAGCGCATCGGCGGCGGACGCTTTCATGCCGCTCGGCGATCCCACCCTCCAGCCTTTCGGGCATCGCGACTTCTGCCTGCGCCTGCCGGCCGAGTGCCAGCCGCTTCCGGGCCTCCCCGCCCCGCCGGCCGTTCTCGACATGCAGCTGAAGCTGCTCGTGGCGCAGGTCAACACGGACGTGAACACCGAAGTCACCCCCGCCTCCGACCAGGCGACCTACGGCACCGAGGAGTTCTGGTCCTATCCCACCTCCGGGAAGGGCGACTGCGAGGACTACGCTCTGGAAAAGCGCCGCCGGCTGCACGAAGCCGGCGTGCCGCTCGGCGACCTCTTGATGACCGTCGTGCGCAAGCCCGACGGCACCGGCCACGCCGTGCTGACCCTGCGCACCCAGTCCGGGGACTTCGTTCTCGACAATCTCGACTGGCGCGTGCGCCCTTGGGGCGAGGTCGGCTACCGCTTCATCAAGCGCCAGCAGGTGGAAAACCCTGGCCGCTGGGTCTCGATCGAGCGCGATTCCGAGCCGCTGGTCAGCGCGGTGGACAAATAGGGCGGAGGAGCCCGAGCCACCGCTTAGGCGGGCCGACGCATCCCGCGAAGGGCGTCCACGCTTGCCGCCGGGAGTTCCGAGACGGCCTTGAGGCTCGCTTCGATCCGCTCGACGATGGCGCTGCGCGGGCCCTCTCGCCAGTCCTCGCTGAGGTAGAACGCGTCCTGCGAATCGCGCAGGTGATCGAGGCTGCGATAGGCTCGGATCAGGACATAGGCGTCGGGGTCGTGCAGCGAAGGGCCGTAGGCGACGACATCCATGCCATGCCGGCGATGCAGCGGCACGCTGGTCTCGTGCATGATCCGATCGAACTCGCCGCCCGTTCCCGGCTTCAAAGTATAGAGCAGCGTTTCTATGAGGCGGGTCATGCGAGGCTTTCCATGGTGAGTCGATGCCTCGACATTTCGCCTCTCGGATAGGAGATGTCCACGAGCGCCGTCGCGGCCCTCATGCGTCAGGGCGAGGCGAGGACATAGCCGCCGCCATCGTTGCGGTACCGGATCGCTCCCCCCTTGCCCAGCACATCGAACCACGCGCCGCCCCGCGGCTCGACCCGCACGCCATCGCCCGCGATGCGAAGCAAGGAGAGTTCGCCGTCCGGCGGCATCGGCAGCTGGATATAGGTGACTGCGTCCCCGTCGCCGATACAGTCCGTGCCGGGGCGCTCGCGCAAGGTGGCGGCGAAGAAGGGGGTGCTTGAGGCGCCAAGGCGAAAGCGCTTCCACGTCACGAAAGGGGCTCGCTCTCCCGCTCGATCGAGGCAGCGATAGTCCGCCGTCTCGCGCAGGCTCACTGCACCCTCCTGCCGGCCGAGCAGCACGAAGGCCGCGAGCCCAGCTAGGGCGGCGAACCAGATCAGACAGAAGGCGATGCCGTAAATGGGCCTCCGCGAAGCGCCGCCCGGCGCAGAGGCGGGGCGTGGGCCGGGCCAATGCGAATGGAAGCCGCGATAGACCCGAACGAGAGGCGGCTCGTCATCGCGGGAGTCGCGCATCTCGCCAGCCCTGCCTTTGCGCCTCAGCGCTCCTCGCCGCTGCCGCTGCCGTCGGCGGACGTGTCGGGTTCGTCGGCCGAGCCGGGGATGACGTAGGAGCCCGAGAGCCAGCGGTTGAGGTCCACCGCCTTGCAGCGCGGCGAGCAGAAGGGAAAGTCGGCCTGCGAGGAGGGGCGGCTGCATTCCGGGCACTTGCGGCGCGGGCGCAGCGGCGTCACCGAAGCGCTCATGCCGGTAGGCCCGCGTCCAGCGGAGGCATCACGAAGCCCTCGCCCTGCAGAAGGGCCAGGGTTTCGTAGAGCGGCAGGCCGACGACGCCGGTATAGGAGCCGATGAGCCGGACCACGAAGCCACCGGCCAGCCCCTGGATGGCATAGCCCCCGGCCTTGCCCTGCCACTCGCCCGAATCGATGTAGCGGCCGAGATCCTCGCGCGACAGGCGCTTGAAGCGCACCCGCGTTTCCGACAGCTTTTCGCGCACCCGGCCGTTGGGGGAAACGACGCAGACGCCGGTGAAGACGCGGTGCGTGCGGCCCGAAAGAAGGCGCAGGGATTCCACCGCCTCGGCCTCGATCTCGGCCTTGGGCAGAATCTGCCGGCCGACCGCGACCACCGTGTCGGCGCCAAGCGTGAAGCGGCCTTGCGTCTCGCCACGTCCCTTCAACGCATCGAAGGCCTTCAGGGCCTTGAGGCGCGCCAGACGCTTGGCGAGATGGCGGGGATGCTCGGATCGCTCGGGGGTCTCGTCCACGTCGGCCGGAAGGAGCCGCTCGGGCTCGATCCCCACCTGCTGGAGGAGTTCCAGACGGCGCGGCGAAGCGGACGCCAGAACGAGGGCGCTCGGCGGCTTCATCGCGGCCTGACCTTACTTGAAGCGGTAGGTGATACGGCCCTTCGACAGGTCGTAGGGCGTCATTTCCACGAGCACCTTGTCGCCGGTGAGCACGCGGATGCGGTTCTTTCGCATGCGACCCGCGGTGTGCGCGATGATCTCATGGTCGTTCTCGAGCTTGATGCGGAACGTCGCGTTCGGGAGGAGTTCGACGACGACTCCCGGAAACTCGAGAACTTCTTCTTTCGCCATGCGTCTTTTGACCTTCGGATAAGCGGGGCAGCGGGATCGGACCCCGCCCCTTTGAAAAAGGATACGGCCCGCCTTCGGCAGGTCTGATCGGTGAATTCGGCTCTAGATCGGTCTTCGGCCGGCAAAAAGCAAGCACTTCCGACGGACGCGGGCGTTGGAGAGCCGTCGCTCCGGCGCCCTTGCGGGCACCCGGAGCCGGGATTGTGGGCGCCGTGATCTCGAGCGCGGACGCCGCGATCGAGATCACGTACTACGTGATAGAGATCAGGACGAGATGCGCTCGACCTCGGCACCGCAGGCACCGAGCTTTTCCTCCAGCCGCTCGAAGCCCCGGTCGAGATGGTAGACGCGGTTCACCGTCGTCTCGCCCTCGGCTGCCAGCCCGCCGATGACCAGCGAGACGGAGGCGCGAAGGTCGGTCGCCATGACGGGCGCGCCGGCAAGGCGCGGCACGCCCTCGATCCGCGCCATCTGGCCCGACAGCGAGATCTTGGCGCCGAGCCGCGCCAGCTCCTGCACGTGCATGAAGCGGTTCTCGAAGATCGTCTCGGTGATGTGCGACACGCCGTCTGCGCGCGTCATCAGCGCCATGAACTGCGCCTGGAGATCTGTCGGGAAGCCGGGGAACGGGTCGGTCACGACGTCCACCGGGCGAATGCCGTTGCCGTTGCGCCGGATGCGGATGCCGTTCGGAACGTCGGTGATCTCGGCGCCCGCGTCGCCCAGCGCGGTCAGCGCGGTGCGAAGCAGGTCGCCATGCGTGCCCTCCAGCGTCACGTCGCCGCCGGTCATGGCGACCGCCATGGCATAGGTGCCCGTCTCGATCCGGTCGGGCAGGACGCGGTGGCGCGCGCCCGACAGAGCCTCGACGCCCTCGATCGTGATGGTCGGCGTGCCGGCGCCGGAAATGCGCGCGCCCATGGCGTTGAGGCAGGCGGCGAGATCCTGCACCTCGGGCTCGCGCGCGGCGTTTTCCAGGATCGTCTCGCCCTTGGCGAGCGAGGCGGCCATCATCAGGACGTGCGTCGCGCCGACCGAGACCTTGGGGAAGGTGAAGCGCGTGCCGATCAGGCCCTTGGGCGCCTCGGCGATGACATAGCCGGCGTCGATCTCGATCTGGGCGCCGAGCGCGCGCAGGCCGTCGATGAACAGGTCCACCGGCCGCGTACCGATGGCGCAGCCGCCCGGCAGCGAAACGCGGGCGCGGCGCATGCGCGCCAGAAGCGGCCCGATCACCCAGAAGCTGGCGCGCATCTTGGAGACGAGCTCGTAGGGCGCGGTGGTGTCGACGATGGTGCGGGCGTTGAAATGGATGGTGCGGCCCGAGCCGACCGTCGTCGCGAGGCGCTTGCCCGACACGGAATAGTCGACGCCGTGATTGCCGAGGATGCGGATCAGCTGTTCGACATCGGCCAGATGCGGCACGTTCTCCAGCGTCAGCGTGTCGTCCGTCAGGAGCGAGGCGATCATAAGCGGCAGAGCGGCGTTCTTGGCGCCCGAAATCGCGATCGTGCCGTTGAGGGCGTTGCCGCCGCGAATGCGAATCCGATCCATGAAAAGCCCTTCGAACCGATGTGACGACGCGCCGGCAAGCCGACGGGCGGTCGAAGGCCGCTGCTCTACACGAGCCGACCTCGCGGGGCAAATCCGTCAGTCTGCTTTGCGATTCGCCCCCGCGCCCCCGCCGCAAGAGCCTTTCGCAGCGCACCACGCTCTTTTGAAGGCAGACCCTTTCAATGCCCGCGCAGAACCACGTCGAGGCCGAAAAGGATCATGGCGGCGATGGCGATCTTCCAGAAGTCGCCGCGCCGGCGCAGGCCCGGCAAGCCGAGCGGGCGCCAGATATGGAAGGCCATCACCAAGATCACCAGAAAGGAAAAGAGCTTGTTCATGCGCGCAGACAGGGCCTCCGGCGCCCTCTCTAGAGCCTGTCCGGTGAATTCAGGTCACCGGACAGGCTCTAGCTCTTCGATTGGGCGCATTGTCCGACGGCAAAGCGTGTCCGCTTTGCCTGGAAATGCTCTAGCTCGAAAACCTCGCTTCGTCGCCACGCTCCCAAGCGAAAGGCCCGGACGCATGGCGTCCGGGCCTTCGAGAACCAAGCTTATGCGACGGGCGATCAGCCCGTCTTGGCGGGCTTCATCTTGGGCATGAGCACGGAGCCGATCACGTGCACCACGCCGTTGGACTGCTTGACGTCGGCGGTCTGGATGGTCGCGGCCTTGCCGGTGCGGTCGATCACGACGAGCTTCTTGCCCATCATCTTCACCGTCAGCGGCTCGCCCTCGACGGTCTTCAGATGCACCTCGCCCTTGTTGCGGCGGGCCTCACGCATCAGGCGCTCGGCCGAATAGTCGCCGGCAACCACATGGTAGGTGAGGATCTTGGTGAGGGTCGGCTTGTTCTCCGGCTTCACCAGCGTTTCCACGGTGCCCTTGGGCAGCTTGGCGAAGGCGGCGTCGGTCGGAGCGAAGACGGTGAAGGGGCCCTTGGAGGCCAGCGTGTCGACGAGGCCAGCGGCCTTCACGGCGGCGACCAGCGTGGTGAGGTTCGGCGCCTCGGGGGCGTTCTGGGCGATGGTCTTGTTGGCATACATCGGCGCGCCGCCGACCATGACGGGCGACTGGGCGAAGGCCGCGCTAGATGCAGCGAGCGAACCGGCGACGAGAAGGGCGGCGAAGGACTGGCGAAGCATGGGACTCTCCCTGGGTGGCTCCCACCACGGCTGGGCGGGTCGGGATGAGCTACGAGCGGGCGGGGGCCGGCGGATGCAGGGGGGCCGCAAATAAATTTTAAGGGAGGTTTGTGGCGCTGGGGCGGATCGCGGCGGCGTGGCCCGAGCGCAGGTCGAGGGGCACCAGAAGAGGATCAGCCCATCGGAGAGCCGGCAGCAGACGGTTATAGCGGCGGCAGGGCTGTAGCCGGGAAGCGCACCGCCATCAGCTACAAGTTTCGCTGGACCGTATCGTCTGAGCGGTCAAAGGGTCTGGGTCTGGGTCCGCCTCAGACCAAAGGCGGGCGCCGGGCGGCCCATCAGCGGGCCTGCGCGCCAGCGCGTTCCTTACCGATTGATCGCGGGCAGCGGCGAGATCCAGGCGGCCCGGCGCCGGAGTCTTGGCCTGGAGTGCCTGATGAAACCTCCAGAGAGGAGGATCAATGGACTTTTCTTTTGGGTCGCGGATCGGTGCGCAGTCGATGCCAACGGCCGGGGCAAGCATTCGCGGCATAGTCGGCGGCGAAAGGACCCGGTTAGCCTACCCCATGGCCTTGCAAGGTGGCCTCAGAGACTGTTCGACAACGCAGCGAGCAAACCTGCCGGACGATGGCCCGATAGGCCCAGCGACCAGCTTGGAGGGCGAGTCGGCGAGGATTGGAGGCGGCCCATACGGATGAGCGAATCCCTCGCCGCGCTGGCGCAGCTCCGCCTTCGTCGCGCGGCATGGCGCGCCGGGAGCGGCGTCGCCAAAAGCCCTGACCCGACCGGGTTGCCAGGCCGTCCCCTAGATCGAGCGCAGCGCGCCGGTGCCGAGCACCGGGCCGGTCGGCTGGCCTGTGGGCGAGCCGCCCACCGGCTCGGCAGAGATGGCGAGCATGGCCCCGCCGGGCTTCATCATGTCCTCCGCCATGCCGGGCCGGCGCAGCGCGATGCGCAAGGGGCGGGCGGGGTCGAGAAGGCCGAGCGAGATCGGCGCGCCGCCTTCGGGAATGATCCAGAGTTCGGGCACGCGCCCTTCCGGCATGGGCATGGCGCCGGGCATGAGCATGGCATGGCCGCCCACCGGATCGAGAACGGCGGTGAGCAGCGCCGCGCCGTCCGAGGTCGAGACGGAGGCCATCATGGCCGGGGCCGGCGGGGCGGCGGGATTGGAGACCAGCACCACGACCGAGGCGAGGCTCGCGGCAAGAAGGCCGGTGGAGCCGAGCGCCAGCCAGCGCCAGACCGACGAGACGCGCCGGCCGACATCCAGCGCCGGCGGGGCGGCGGCAGGCCGAGGCTTGGGCAACTCGCGCTCGATTGCTGCCCAAAGGCTGGCGGGCGGCGATTCCGGGCGCACGGCCTCGGCCAGCGGCGCGAGGCGCGCTTCCCACTCGCCGATCTCGGCGGCGAAACCGGGGTCCTGCCGGGCGCGCCGCTCGGCCAGGAGGCGCTCGCGCTGCGGCAGGACGCCCAGCGCGTAGTCCGCCGCCAGCCAGCCCTCGCCTTCGGGATCGGCAATGCCACTCATTCGCTGAGGCATCCTTTCAAACGGATCAGGCCGCGCCTGATCGTGCTCTTCATCGTGCCGAGCGGAATCCCCGCCTGGCAAGCCAGATCGTCATAGGTGCGCCCGCCGAAGAAGGCGCCGAGAATGGCGCCGCGCGTGCGCTCTTCCAACTGCTCGAGGCAGGCGCGCAGGCGCGCCGTCTCGTCCGAGGCCTCCAGCCGCGCCAGCGCGTCGGGTGTGTCGTCGGCCACCTCGTCCGCCGCCTCCAGCCCGCTTCGACCGGCCCGCGCGGGGCCGAGCGCCCGCAGGCGGTCGATGGCGCGGTTGCGGGCGATCGTGGCAAGCCAGGTGATCGGGCTCGCCCGTTCCGGCTCGAACCGCCCCGCCCTGTTCCAGACCGTGAGGTAGACCTCCTGCAACACGTCCTCGGCTTCCACCCTGTCGCTCAAGATACGCAGGCAGATGCCGAAAAGCTTCGCGGCCGTGAGGTCGTAGACGTCGCGCAGCGCGGCCCGGTCCCCCTCCGCCACGGCAAGGAGGCGGCGGGCGAGATGGTCGCGCGGCGTGTTCGGGCTCGTTCGTGGCTGCATCCGTCTCCTCCCGGCGGCGCGCGCACGGGAACAGGCCCGGCGCCGGCTTGTCAACCGCCGGGCGCAACCTGTGGGAACCGGGGCGCCCCGAGCCGGCTTGTCTCGCCAAGGGCAGCCCACGTTCGAAGAGGCGCCCGCTCAAGGGAGAACCAACCATGTCCGCCACCGACCGCATCCGCATCGAGCGCGAGCCGCGCGCCGTCCAGGTCCTGTTCCACGACGCGGTGATCGCCTCCACCAAGGACGCCCTGAAGCTGATCGAGGCCGGGCACGAGCCCGTCTACTACATCCCGCGCGACCATGCCGAGATGGCCTTTCTCCAGGAAAGCGACAAGCGCACCACCTGCCCCTACAAGGGCGAAGCGCGCTACTGGTCGATCTCGGCCGAAGGCTACGGCGCCGAGGACGCCGTGTGGAGCTACGACCAGCCCAAGGAGGCGGCCCGCGCCATCGCCGGCTATCTCGCCTTCTATCCCGACAAGGTGCGCATCGCGGTGGCCGAGGATCGCTGAAGGTCCGCTCCTATAGTGGCGGTGGAGGTTCCGCGAGGCACTGCCCGCCGCGTGCCGTCCGCGAGAGGGGCTTGGCGCGACGAGATCGACAGACCGATTTTTCTCGCGAACACCGGGAGACGATTTGTCGCAGTGCAGCGCGAATGGCGAAGCCATCGCGGGAACGCAAAGGCCGGTCGCTTGTTTGTTGCCGCGAGGGACGTTTCAAGGACGACATAACATGCGCAAGATCATTCTCGCTTCCGCCGCGCTCGCGCTTCTGGCCGGCCCGGCCCTGGCCCAGACCACGGTCGTCACCACGACCGAACCCAAGAGCAATGGTGAACGCGCAGCCGGTACCTTGGCCGGAACGGGCGCCGGTGCCGTGGCCGGCGCGCTGGTCGGCGGACCGGTGGGCGCCGTGGTCGGCGGCGTGGCCGGCACGGTGATCGGCGGCGCGGCCTCGGCCCCTGACGACGTGCAGCAATATGTCGTGGCCAACCCGGTCAATCCGGTCGTGGTCGAGGGCGAGGTCAAGAACGGCTATGTCGTGCCCGACACCGTGGTGCTGACCCCCGTCCCCTCCAACCCGGACTATGTCTATTTCTACAACAAGGACCGGCCGGTGATCGTCTCCAAGGCCGACCGCCGCGTCGTCACCTATGTCGAGCGCTAAGCGCTCGAACCCGACGTGCCGCCTGAGCGCGGCATAAAACACGGGCCGCCTCCTTCGCTTGCGAAGAGCGCGGCCCGCACTCGTTCCGCTCCCTTGGCCGTCAGCGGTCGCTGTGGCCGAGGCTGCGCTCGGGGTCGAGGCGATCGCGCACCCGCTGCTTGAGAACCTTGGCCTCGGGAAAGCCGCCTTCGGCCTTGCGCTCCCAGATCAGCTCGTCCTCGTAGCGAATCTCGAAGACGCCGCCCGTACCCGGCACGAGCGCGACCTCGCCGAGGTCCGGCCCGAAGGTCGACAGAAGTTCCTGCGCCAGCCAGGCCGAGCGCAGGAGCCATTGGCACTGCGTGCAATAGCGGATCGAAATGCGGGGAGCGGCGGCAGGGGAAGTGGCGTCGGACATGGCAGGCATCCTTCGAACGGCGGATCGGCTGGGGTGTTTTGCCGAGCGCTGTGGCATCGCGTCAACGGTGCGTTCACCGAATGCATGCTTTGATACATTGCTCACTAGAAGCACCCTATCCATATTGTTTGTATGACCGAGGCCGACCCCGCTCTCAAAGCCGCCTTTGCCGAAACGCTGATGAAGACGGCGCGCAAGCTGCGCACGCGCTTCAACGCGCGGGTGGTCGCGCGCGGCCTGACCTACCCCCGCGCCCGGGCGCTGGCCGCGCTCAGCCGGCAGACCATGACGCAGCGCGAGCTGGCCGAGGATCTGGAGCTGGAGGGGCCGACCGTGGTTCGGCTTCTCGACGGGATGGAGGCGCTGGGGCTCCTGCGCCGGCTCTCCGTCGAGGGGGACCGGCGCGTCAAGCGCGTCGAGTTGACCGAGCACGGCCAGAAGACCGCCGCGATCGTCGCCGGCATCGCGCAGGAGCTGTGCGACGCCGTGCTGGCCGGCGTGCCGGCAACCGAGGCCGAGGATACGCTTCGGGTGCTCGCCCTCGTTTCCGAAGCCATCGACCGGGACCGCGCCCATGCTGGATGAAACCGTGCGCGGCACCGCCCCGGCCGAGCCCGCCGAAAAGGCCACCGCCTCGATCGGCGGTCCGGCGCCGCAGGATGTGCGCCCCGACGGCGAGCCCGCTCAGCCCGCGCCGCGCCGGCGCGGCGCGCCCATGCCCGCCCCCGCGCCCTATGTGCGCAAGACCCCGCAGATGGCGGCGCTCTACATCCTGGCCTCGACGCTGATCGCGGCGACGCAGGGGCTGGGGCTCAACCTCATCACCGCCAATCTCTACCAGCTTCAAGGTCCGCTCGGCGCCACCGTGAACGAGACGGTCTGGCTGAGCGCGGCCTATCTCGCGCCCAATGTCAGCCTGACGCTGCTTCTCACCAAGATGCGCGCGCAGTTCGGCCTGCGAAATTTTGCCGAATGGGCGATCGCCGGCTTCGTCACGGTGACGCTGCTGCATCTCTTCGTGGACGATCTTCAGTCGGCGCTGGTGGTGCGCTTCTTCGCGGGCGCGGCGGCCTCGCCCATGTCCTCGCTCGCCTTTCTCTACATGTTGGAGAGCTTCCCGCCCGAGAAGAAGCTTTCGATCGGCATGAGTCTCGCCCTCACCAACACCGCCATCGCGCCCACCCTGGCGCGCCTCATCTCGCCGGGCCTGCTCGACATCGACGACTGGAACGGGCTCTTCATGCTGGAAACGGCGCTGGCGCTGATGAGCTTCTGCGCCATCCGCCTCCTGCCGCTGAACTCGCCGCCCAAGACGCCGGTGATCGAGCGGCTGGATCTCGTGTCCTATGTCTTCATCGCGCTGGGCCTCGGCTCCATCGCCGTTGCGGTCACGCTCGGCCCCTTCGACTGGTGGCTGGAGGCGCCCTGGATCGGCTGGACGCTGGCGGGGGGCTTCGCCAGCCTGACGGTGGCCGCCGTGATCGAGCTGAACCGCACCAATCCGCTGATCGACATCCGCTGGATCACCTCCAAGGAAATCCTGCACTTTGCCGGAGTGCTGCTCCTGTTCCGGCTGCTCCTGTCGGAGCAGACCAGCGGCGCGTCGGGCTTCTTCCAGGTGCTGGGCCTGCGCAACGAGCAGATGGTGGTGCTCTATCTCGTGATGCTGGCGTCTGGCGTCACGGCGGGTCTCGTCTGCGCCTCGATCCTCAAGCCCGGCCGCGCGCCGTATATTCATATCGTGGCGCTTCTGTTCCTGATGACGGGCGCCTTGATGGATTCGCAGGCGACCTCGCTGACGCGGCCCGAGCAGATGTATCTGAGCCAAGGCCTCATCTCGGCGGCGGGTGTCCTGTTCCTGCCCCCCGCCATGGCGCAGGGTTTCGCCTCGGCGATGAAGAAGGGGATGAACTACATCCTCTCCTTCCTCATCATCTTCCTGACCACGCAGGCGACCGGCGGCGCCATCGGCGCGGCCCTGTTCCGCACCTTCGTCACCATCCGCGAGAAGTTCCACTCGAACCAGATCGTGGAAAACATCACGCTGGCCGATCCGATCGTGGCCGCGCGCATCGCTGCCCTCGGCAACAGCTATCGCTCGACGCTTGCCGACCCCGCGCTTCGTCAGGCCGAAGGGCTGGTGCTGCTCGGCACACAGGCGACGCGCGAGGCTAATATCCTGGCCTATAACGACGCATTCCTGCTGACGGCGGTTCTGGCCGCCGTGGGCCTCGGCTTCCTTCTTCTTCACCTCGCCTTCGACCGGCTGCGCGCCCGCATAGCGCCCGCCCCGGCCGAGGGCTGACCAACGCTCCGGTTCGTGTCCATGCGCATCTTCCGCTCACTCGGCACCTATGTCGCCCTGTTCGTCGGCGCTGCCGGCGTTCTGCTCGCGCTTTACGCCTGGCGCCTGCCGCCCTTCGCCAGCAGCGTCGAGCGCACCAACGACGCCTATGTCCGAGGTCAGGTGACGACGATCGCGCCGCAGCTCGCCGGCATCGTCGCCGAGGTCGCGGTGCAGGATTACGAGAGCGTCGCGGAAGGGCAGCTGATCGCCCGGATCGACGACCGCATCTTCGCCCAGCGCGTGGCGCAGGCGCGGGCCAGTCTCGCCGGCCAGAAGGCGGCGCTCGCCAATTCCCAGCAGCAGCGCCGTTCCAGCGTCGCCAAGATCGCTGCCAACGAAGCGGCGGTGAAGAGCTCCGAATCCGCCTTCGAGACCGCCGCCGCCAATCTCGCCCGCATCCAGCCGCTGGCGCGCCAGGGCTATGTGCCGGGCAGCGATCTCGACGTCGCCACGCGCCAGAACAACCAGGCCTCTGCCGCGCTCGACCAGGCCAAGGCGCAGCTCGAAGTCTCGCGCCAGGATCTGCAGACCGTGATCGTCAATCGTCAGACGCTGGAAGCGGCGGTGGACAACGCGGAGGCTGCGGTCAATCTCGCCGAGATCGATCTTGCCAACACGCGCATCCTCGCCCCCAAGGCGGGCCATCTCGGCGAGGTCGGCGTCAAGCTCGGCCAGTATGTGCAGGCGGGCACGCAGCTCACCAGCCTCGTGCCAGACGTCGCCTGGGTGGTCGCCAACTTCAAGGAAACGCAGCTCGCCGGAATGCAGGTCGGTCAGCCCGTCCGCTTTCTGGTGGACGCGTTCGGCGGCCTGGAGATGACCGGGCATATCGAGCGCTTCGCCCCGGCCACCGGCTCGGAATTTTCCGTGCTGCGCCCCGACAACGCCACCGGCAACTTCACCAAGGTCGCCCAGCGCGTGCCCGTGCGCATCCGCATCGACCCCGGCCAGCCGCATATGGCGGACCTCGCGCCCGGTCTCTCGGTCGTCGTGCTGGTGGACACGGCGTCGGCGCCCGATGCGGCAGCCGTGGCGGCGCGCTGAAAATCGGGGACACGGAATCGGGGGCAAAGCCGGCAAAAACCGGCTTCCCCCGCATTGTCGCGATTCGCTCCGACATTCTTTAATCGCCTAACCTTATCTCCTCTCGCCAAGGCGGGTCGCATGCTTGGGCTTTCCCTTCGGCTATTGAGGGGAAGGGCCACCGCCGACATTCGTCCACACGATGCAGGCGGGACATGAGGCGGGCAAGGGAGGTGACGAACGCCCGACGTCAGGTCACGCCTCGGCCATGAGGCAGGCAGTTCCATGCAAGTCACCATCAAGACGAAACTTCTCCTTTCCTTCGGAAGCGTCCTGCTTCTCCTGGGGGCCGCCGGCTATTGCGGCGTCACGAGCCTTGCCAAGAGCAACGAGAGCATGGCGACCTTCGCGGCCCAGCCCGTCGAGCAGCTTCACAACATCCAGGCCCTGGAAACCAAGGTCATGGCCACGCGCCGGCTGATCTTGGCCATGCTCGTCTATCCCGACGAGAAGAAGCAGGCAGCCATGCTCCAGGACTACGAGCGGACCTGGCAGGGCATCGACGCGGATCTCGCCCGCTATCTCACCGCCTTGCCCGCCGACCGGAAAGGCGAAGCGGCCGAACTGACACCGGCGATCGAGACCTATCGCGAGACGGCCGGCAAGGGGCTCGCCATGGTGGTGGCGAGCGACAAGAATCCGATCGAGACGGCGATCACGCAGACCGCGCCCATGGCGGATGCGCTGGCCGCGCGAATCGGCGCGCTGGCGGCCCGCCTTCCCGACAGCGCCGCTCCGGCGCGCCTGGCCGAGGCCTCCTCCGACGCGCGGCTTGCCGTGATATCAGCCTTCGGCCTGGACGAACCGGCGACCCGCGCGCGCGCCAACGATTCGTTGAACGCCGCCGACGGGGAGTTCCGCGCCGCCCTCGCTTCGCTGGCGGCGAACCCGGCCTTGTCGCCCTCCGAGCTCTCGCCCCTCGCGGACGGCTGGTCGGCGCTGTTCGCCGCGCAGCGCGGGGAGATGGACAAGGCTTTGAAGGACGAGAGCGAGGCGACGCTCGACTATCTGAACGGCACGGTGATTCCCAAGGCCAAGATCGTGTCCGACCTCGTCAACGCCCGTGTGGACAGCGCGCTTCGCCTCACCGGGCACTATGTCGAGGAGGCGAACGGACGCTACGATGCGATGCGCTCCACGCTTCTGGCGCTGATCGGCGGCGCGATCCTGATCGGGGCGGCGGCTGCGCTATGGATCGCCTTCTCGATCTCGAGGGCGCTGTCGCGCTCCGTCGCCTTCGCGCGGCTGATCGGCGAAGGCGACCTGTCGCAGACCGTCGAGATCCGCAGCCGCGACGAGATCGGCGATCTCCAGCACACGATGAACGAGATGACGCGCAAGCTGCGCGAGATCGTGACCGGCATGCGCCAATCCTCCACCGAGGTGGCATCCGGCTCGCGCCAGTCCTCACACGCCGCCGAGCTCCTGAGCCAAGGCGCGTCGGAGCAGGCCGCCGCCACCGAGCAGGCCTCGGCCGCGATGGAGGAGATGGTCGCCAATATCCGCCAGACCGCCGACAACATTCGCGAGACCGAGACCGTGGCGACCGAGGCCAGCACCAACGCCGAGCGCAGCCGCAAGGCGGTGGCCGACTCCGTCGAGGCCATGCGCGAGATCGCCCAGAAGATCACGCAGGTCGAGGAGATCGCCCGGCAGACCGACCTTCTCGCTCTCAACGCCGCGATCGAGGCGGCGCGCGCGGGATCGCACGGCAAGGGCTTCGCGGTGGTCGCGTCCGAGGTGCGCAAGCTCGCCGAGCGGGCCGGGCATGTGGCGGGCGAGATCGGCCAATTGTCCAGCGCCACGCTGTCGGTCTCGCAGGAGGCCGGGCAGAGGCTGGGCGAGCTCGTGCCGGGCATCCACAAGACGGCCGAGCTCGTGGGCGAGATTTCGGTCGCCTGCCAGGAGCAGCATCTGGGCGCGCAGCAGATCAACCAGGCGATCCAGCAGCTGGAGCAGGTCACGCAGCAGAATGCCGGGGCGGCCCATGAGATGAGCGGCACCGCCGAGCAGCTTCTGGTGGAATCGCGCCAGTTGGACGAGCGCTCGGCCTTCTTCCGCCTGGAAGCGGCGGAAGGCAACGAGGCAGAGCAGGCCCGGCCCGGCACCGTTCTGCGCGTGCTCCCCGGCGGCGCGGCCGCGCTCGAGGCGCGGCGCTCCGGCAAGGCCGGCGGCGTAGCCTCTCGCGAAGACGCGGACGGCTTCCACCGCCTCAGCGCCTGAGGCAGGGGCGCCGTCAGACAACCGGACACGTTTTCGGGGGAGCGAAGCGGCAAACCGCTTCGCTCCCTTTGCTTTTGAACCCGCGCAAACCCTGTCGGGCTCAGGTCCCTCATAGTGCCCGACGAGACATCGCAGGGTCGGCTTGGACGAGCGCTCGGTCTTCTTCCGCCTGGAAACGGCGGAGAGCGAGTAGGGCGAACAGGCCCGGCCCGGCACCGTTCCGCGCGTGCTCCCTGGCGGCGCGGCGGCGCCCGAGGCCCGGCCCTCCGGCAAGGCCGGTGGCGCGGCGCCTCGCGAAGAGGCGGACGGCTTCCGCCGCTTCAGCGCCTGAGGCAAAGGCACCGCCTGTCCTTCAAGCATCTCTTGGAGGGAGCGAAGCGGTCGCCGCTTCGCTCCCTTTATTTTCGAGCGCATGACAAAATCTTCGGGCAGAGGATGCCGAGGCTTTTCCCGTTCCTCGTCAGCGAACGAAGCGCAAGGGATGCGAGGGGGTAGGGCCAAGCCTCCGCGACGAAGTCCACGGTGGAAAGACCCGACCAGCCGACCCCACGAGGTTCTTGTTGGGTGCTCCTGGAACCTGGGATGAAACCTGCCGTGGTCAGCCCGCCAGTCTTTCATCCGCTCGCCTAGCGGCGAAGGCCGAGCCATGCGCCCTCGCATCCCTCACGCTTCGCTCCTCGCCCCAGCGAAAATCCCGCGCCCCTTCTCCGTCAGCAGGTCCTGTCCCAAATTCCCCGACCGTCCCGCATGTAACCTGCGCTCCTATCTCGCCCTCGCCGCCGCCCCTTGAACGGGCGGGCGGGTGCGGCTAGGAGAAACCTGATTTTTCTAATCAGGATATCGCGCATGAGCCGCAACGAGCTTTCGCGCCGCGCCCTGGGGCGCTTGGGCCTCGGCGTGGCGAGCGCGGCGCTCTGGCGGGGACCGGCCTTCGCAAATACCTATCCCACGCGCATCGCGGTGATCGACTACGGGCTGGCCGAGGCGCTGATCCTGATCGGCCTGCCGCCGATCGCCGTCATGTCGGCGGAGGACTGGAAGATCTGGGTGGTGGAGCCCGCCCTGCCGCCCGGCACGGCCGATCTCGGCGCCTCGGTGGAGCCCAATTTCGAACGGCTCGCCGCGTTGAAGCCCGACCTGATCCTGACCACCGACTATGTGGCCATGGCCGAGCCGACGCTGCAGCGCATCGCGCCGGTGGAGCGGCTGACCATCCATGGTAGCGCCGACGGGTTCGAGCCCGTGCCGCGCTCGGTGGAGGTGACGCGCGCGCTCGGCCGCATCACCGGCCGCGAGAGCGAGGCCGAAGCTGCTATCGCAAGCTTCGACGCCGAGTTGGAGACGCTCGGCGCGCGGCTTCGCCCGCGCCACACGCGCGCGCTTCTCTTCCTGTCCTTTCTCGACCCGCGCCATGTGCGCGTCTACGGGCGCAAGGGGCTCTACGGCAATGTCCTGACCCGGCTCGGCCTGGAGAACGCCTGGGAGGGCGAGGTCAACAGCTGGGGCTTCGCGACGGTGGGCGTCGAGGAGCTGGTGAAGGCGGGCGAGGCCGAATGCGTCGTGATCGAGCCGGTCGCCGCCGACATCTGGCCGGCGCTGGCGCGCTCGCCCCTTTGGACGCATCTGCCTTTCGTAAGCGAGGGCCGCGTCGCCACCATGCCGGCCTCGCTGATGTTCGGGACCCTCCCCTCGGCCCTGCGCTTCGCCCGGCTTCTGGACAAGCTTCCCGAAGGGGGATCGGCATGAGCGCCGCCCACTCTGCCGCGCCCGCCAGCGGATCGCGCGCCGGCCTCGGCGCGCTGGCGATCCTGCTGCCGCTGACGCTGGCGACGGCGCTTGCCGCCGCCACGCTGCTAGGACCGCCGCTCGTCGCCCTCTGGCAAGGCGGGCTCAGCACGGCGGGCTACGACCCCGCGCGCATGGTGCTTCTCTACGCCACGCTGCCGCGCGCCGCGATGGCGCTCCTGTGCGGGGCGGCGCTCGGCGCCTCCGGCGCGCTGCTGCAGCAGGCGCTGCGCAATCCGCTGGCCTCGCCCACCACGCTCGGCATCGACGCGGGCGGGCGGCTGGCGCTGGCGGTGGCGACCCTCTGGGCGCCGGGGCTTCTGGGCTTCGGGCGTGATCTCGTGGCGTTGGGCGGCGCCGGGCTGTCGACGCTGCTGGTCTTCGCCCTGGTGCGCAAGCGCGGCTTCGCCGCCGTCACGCTGATTCTCGCCGGCCTCGTGGTCGGCCTTTATGCCGGCGCCCTCTCGGCCCTTCTGACGCTGCTCAACGAGCGCTATCTCGCCTCGCTCTTCATCTGGGGCGCGGGCTCGCTGAGCCAGCAAAGCTGGGACCCCGCGCTCCAGCTCAGCCTTCGCCTCGCCCTGCTCCTGCCGCTCGTGCTGCTCATCGTGCGCCCGCTCTCGCTGCTCGATCTCGACGATGCCAGCGCGCGCGCGCGCGGGCTGGATGCCGGAAAACTGCGCGCGATGGCGGTGTTTCTCGCCGTCCTGATCGCCGGCTTCGTGGTGAGCGCGGTGGGCGTCGTCGGCTTTATCGGCCTCGTCGCGCCGATCCTGTCGCGGCTTGCCGGCGCGCGGGGTTTTGGTGGGCGGCTGGGCGGCGCGGCCCTCATCGGCGCGCTGCTCCTGCTCCTGGCAGATTGCGGCGTGCAGCTTCTGGCCGGCGCCTCGGAAGCCTTCCTGCCGACCGGCGCCGTCACCGCGCTTCTCGGCTCGCCGCTCCTGCTCCTGCTTCTGCCGCGCCTGCCGCGCGCCGAGCGGCCGCCGCTCACTGCTGCGCCCATGGCCGGCGGGCCGCCGATGTCGCCCGCGCTGCGCGCCGCCCTCGTCCTCGGCGTCGGCCTGGGGCTGGCGGCCCTCGCGCTGTGCCTGGGGCGCGACGCGCTGACCGGCGCCTGGGCCTGGCTGGCGCCCGCCGAATTTTCGGAAATCCTCCCTTGGCGCTGGCCGCGTGTCCTCGGCGCGGCCAGCGCGGGCGTGATGCTCGGCCTTGCCGGCTTCATTCTTCAGCGCCTCACCGGCAACGAGATGGCGAGCCCCGAAGTGCTCGGCGTCAGCGCCGGGGCGGCCTTCGCCGCCGCGCTCTCGCTCTTCATCGCCGCAACGCCGCATGCCTCGCTGGTCGGCCTCATGGCGACGCTGGGGAGCCTGGCGGTGATCGGCGCCATCCTGGCGCTCGGCCGCCGTTCCGGCTTCCAGCCCGAGCGCGTGCTGCTGGCCGGCATCGCGCTGAACGCCCTGCTCGACGCGGTGGTGGGCGTTTTGTCGGCGACGGGCGATCCGCGCGCCCTCATGCTCTTTGCCTGGATGGCGGGCTCCACCAGCGGCCTTAGCGCTGGCGCGGCCTTGAGCGCGGCGGGCGGGGCGGTCCTATTCACGCTTCTGGCGCTCCTTGCCGCGCGCCCGCTGGCCCTCCTGCCGCTCGGCCCCCCCAGCGCGGCCTCGCTCGGCCTGCCGCTCGGCCGCGCCCGGCTGTTCCTGTTTCTGCTCGCCGCAGCGCTGGCGGCGGCGGCGACGCCCATCGTCGGCCCCCTCACCTTCGTCGGCCTGATGGCGCCCCATGCCGCCCGGATGCTCGGCTTCCACCGCGCCGCGCCGGCGCTTCTCGCCTCGGCGCTCGCCGGTGCCCTCCTGCTCGTCGCGGCCGACTGGCTCGGCCGCACCCTCGCCTATCCCTGGCAGATGCCGACCGGCATCGTCGCCGCACTGATCGGCGCGCCGGCCTTGATGCTGCTTCTCAACCGCCGCTCCGCCTGAGAGCCTGTTTGGAAACTCGGTCGGGTCGGTCCGACGGTTCTTTTTCGCCGTCGCTTCGTTGCCAATCCTCGCCGATGCGCCCTCGCATCCCTCAAGTTTGGCGCCTCGCGACACCCCAAAATCCCTCGCCGGCCCTCAGCCGCCGAGTCTCCAAACAGCCTCTGAGGTCCGCCATGCTCGACACGCTCACCCCGACCCCGGCCAGAAAGACCAAAGAGACACGGACCCAAGCCGGGGCGGGCGCCGGCTTCTCACTCAAGGGCGTCGCCTTCGACGTGCCGGGACGGCGCCTCTTGGAGGACATCTCGCTCGATCTGCCGGCGGGGCGCGTCGTCGGCCTCGTCGGCCACAACGGCTCGGGCAAGTCGACGCTCCTGAAGCTCCTGGCGCGGCAGGAAGTGCCCAGCGCCGGGCATCTCGCCTTCGGCGGCCGCAATCTCAAGACCTGGGGCTCGCGCGACTTCGCCCGCGCGGTGGCCTATCTCCCGCAGTCCACGCCCGCCGCGCCCGGCATGACGGTGCGAGAGCTGGTGGCGCTCGGCCGCTATCCCTGGCACGGGCCGTTCGGCCGCTTCCGCGAGACGGACCGGCAGAAAGTCGCCGAGGCGCTGGCGCTGACCGACACGGAGGCGATGGGCGACCGGGCGGTGGACGCGCTGTCGGGCGGCGAGCGCCAGCGCGTCTGGCTCGCCATGCTGGTGGCGCAGGATGCGGAATGCCTGCTTCTGGACGAGCCGATCTCGGCGCTCGACATCGCGCACCAGATCGAGATTCTAGACTTGGTTCGTCGGCTCAGTCATGAGCGCGGCGTCGGCGTCATCGCCGTGCTGCACGAGGTCAACATGGCCGCCCGCTTCTGCGACGAGATCCTGGCGCTGAAGGGCGGCCGGGTCGTCGCGCGCGGAACGCCGGGCGAGGTGGTCGCCGCCGGGCCGCTGCGTCGCATCTACGGGCTCGACATGGCGGTGATCGCCCATCCCGGCTCGGGCGATCCGATGGCCTTCCCGCTTTGAACGGGAAAGGGCCGGCCCTCGCGAGCCGACCCTCTCCTTCGTCGATAGGCCTCGCTCAGTCCGCCGCGGCAACGCGCACGATGGTCGAGGAGCCCTCGCCCTCGCGGCGCTCGGTCAGGGCATAGACCGCGCCGTCAGGGCCGACCTTCACGTCGCGGATGCGCGCTTCGAGCGGCACGCGCTCCTCGCTCTTCACGCGGTCGCCGTCGACATGCACGACGACGAGCCCCTGCGTGACCAGGCCGCCGATCAGGAAGGCGCCCTTCCAGGCCGGGAATTCGTCGCCCTGGTAGAAGGCCATGCCGGAGGGGCCGATCACCGGGTCCCAGTAATAGGCCGGCTGCTCCATGCCCTCGCCCGCCGTCTTGCCCTCGCCGATCGGGTTGCCGCCATAGTCCACGCCATAGGTGATGACCGGCCAGCCGTAGTTCTTCCCGGCCTCCGGGCGGTTCAGCTCGTCGCCGCCGCGCGCGCCGTGCTCCACCACCCAAAGCCGGCCCTCGCCATCCAGCGCGGCGGACTGGATGTTGCGGTGGCCGTAGCTCCAAATCGCGTCCTGCGCGTTCTCTCGGGCAAGGAATGGATTGTCCTCAGGGATCGACCCGTCGGCATTGATGCGGAAGACCTTGCCAAGGCCAGAATTCAAATCCTGCGCCTGATCGCGGATCGGCGTGTCGGAACGCTCGCCAACGCCGAGCAGGATCTTGCCGTCCGGCGCGAAGACGATGCGCGAGCCGAAATGTTTGTTGCCGTCATAGGCGGGGATCTGCTGGTAGACGACCTTCATGCCTTCCAGCTTGGCCGCGTCGCCGTCCATCACCAGCTTGGCGCTGCCGAGCGAGGTGCCGTTTCCGCCGCCCTCGCGCGGCTCGGAAAAGGTGAAGTAGATCATCCCGTCCTCGGCGAAGCCGGGCGACAGCGCGACGTCGAGAAGCCCGCCCTGGCCGCTGGACTCCACCTTCGGCACGCCCGAGACCTCGGTGCGCGTCTTGCCGTCGGCCGACAGCACCATCATCGCGCCCTTCTTGGCGGTGACGAGCATTCGGCCATCGGGAAGGAACTCCATGGCCCAGAGATGCGGCAGGCCGTCGGCCAGGACCGTGGTCTCGACCTTGGCCAGTTCAGTGGGCTGGGGCGCGCGCGTCTGCCCCTCGAAGGCGGGCTTCTGCGAGGGCGCGTTGGCCTCGGCGGTCTCGGCCGGTTTGCCGGGCGCGTTGCCGGCGTCCGGCAGGTTGCCGTCGACATGCGACAGACGGTCGGCCTCGGTGCCCTGCGACTGCGCCAAGGCGGGCGCGGCGCCGAGCAGCGTCGAGGCGAGAAGAAGGGCGAGGGTTCGGGATGTCGTGCGCATCGGGCAGAGGTCTCGCGAAAGGAGGGATGCGGCACGCCGGCCGCCTTGCCTCGGCAATTGGCGTCCCCTCCCCACGGAGCAACGCTGTTCCCGGCGAAGTGATTCGATCGTGTTCGCACGATCTAGCCGCGCACGCACGATCCATCCCTCTTGCGAAAGGCTCCTTTCCCGAACAAAAAAGGGCCCGCCTGCGCGAGCCCTTTCTCTATGCGTCGAAGGCGTTTTGCCTCAGACCTGCGGCCACTTGTGGTGGAACGTGCCGTCCTGGTCGAGCCGGTGGAACGTGTGAGCGCCGAACAGGTCGCGCTGCGCCTGGGTGAGGTTGGTCGTGCCCCGCGCCCGGCGGTAGTCGTCGAAATAGGCGAGCGCCGCCGAAAGCGCCGGCACCGGCAAGCCGGCCAGCGCCGCCTTGGCGACCACGCGCCGAAGGCTCGCCTGGCCCTGGCGCACGCGGTCGGCGAAGCTCGGCGCCTGCAGGAGGTTCACCACCGCCCCGCCGCTCTCGTAGGCCTGCGTGATGTCGTCCAGGAAGCGCGAACGGATGATGCAGCCGGCGCGCCAGATGCGCGCGATCTCGCCGAGCGGCAGGTTCCAGCCGAACTCGCGGCTGGCATCCGCCATCACGGCGTAGCCCTGCGCATAGGCGATGATCTTGGCCGTTTCCAGCGCCGCTTCCAGCTCGGCCAGGCCCTCGTGGTCGGTGTGGAACTCGGCGCGTGCGGTGTCGAGCGTGCCGAACAGCTTGGCCGCGTCGCCGCGCTCGGCCCGGCGCGAGGAGATGCCGCGCGCCGAGACGGCCGCTTCCAGCGTGGTGGCGCCGACGCCGAGCTTCTGCGCCTCGATCACCGACCAGCGGCCGGTGCCCTTCTGGCCGGCCTCGTCGACGATCACGTCCACCAGCGCCTTGCCGGTCTCCGGGTCCTTCTCGCGAAGGGTCACGGCGGTGATCTCGATGAGGTAGGACTGGAGGCCGCGCGTGTTCCAGTCGGCGAAGATGTCCGACATCTCGCCGGCCGAAAGGCCGACGCCGTCGCGCAGAATGCCGTAGATCTCGGCGATCATCTGCATGTCGGCATATTCGATGCCGTTGTGGATGGTCTTGACGAAATGGCCGGCGCCGTCCGTGCCCAGCCAGTCGACGCAAGGCGCGCCGCCGAACTTGGCCGAGATCGGCTCAAGCAGCGGCTTCAGGCGCTCCCACACGGCGCGATCGCCGCCCACCATGATGGAAGGGCCGTGGCGCGCCCCTTCCTCGCCGCCCGACACGCCCATGCCGACGAAGTGGATGCCGGTGCCCTTGATCTCGCGCTCGCGGCGCACCGTGTCGTTGAAATCGGCATTGCCGGCGTCGATCAGGATGTCGCCAGGGGCAAGATGGGGCAGGACGAGAGCGATCTGGTCGTCCACCGGCTTGCCCGCGTTGACCATCAGCACCACGACGCGCGGGCTCTTCAAGACGCCGACGAAATGCTCGATCGAGTCCGTCGGCACCAAGCGCTCGGCCAGTTCCGGGTTGTTGTCTCGCACGCCATAGGCCTTCTCGACCGTGCGGTTGCCGAGCGCCACGGTGAAGCGGCCGTTGTCGGCGAAGTTCAGCGCCAGGTTGGCGCCCATCGTGCCCATGCCCAGCACGCCGAGATCGGCTCGGGTCTGCTCGCTCATCGTCCTTGTCCCCTTTTGGGCCGCCCCCTCCCGGCGGCGGTGTCGCCTCGTGAAAAAGGCGCCGGGTCGCCCCGCCGCCTTCTCGACTGTCCGGTTCAGGCCTTCAGGCGCTCGGCGTGATAGCGCAGGTGATCGTCCATGAAGGTCGAGATGAAATTATAGGAATGGTCGTAGCCCTCGCGCATGTTGAGGGTCAGCTTGATGCCGGCGCGCTCGCAGGCCTTGGCCAGGAGCTGCGGACGGAGCCCCGTTTCCAGGAAGCTGTCGGCCGTGCCCTGGTCGACATAGAACTCGGGAAAGCGCTTGCCGTCCTCGATCAGCGCCACCGTGTCGTAGTCGCGCTGCGACTTGGCGCCGACGCCGAGATACTTGTCAAAGGCCGGCTTCGACCAATCCGCCGTGGTCGGCTGCACGATCGGCGCGAAGGCCGAGGCCGAGCGATAGGTCTCGGGGTTGCGTAGCGCGATCGTGAAGGCGCCGTGGCCGCCCATGGAATGGCCGAAAATGCCCTGGCGCTTCATGTCGGCGGGAAAATGCGTCGCGAGATAGCTCGGCAGCTCGTCCGTGACGTAGCTGTACATCCGGTAGTTCTCGGCATAGGGCGCGCGCGTCGCGTCGAGATAGAAGCCGGCGCCCGAGCCGAACTGCCAATTGTCCGTCTCGTCCGGCACGTTCGGGCCGCGCGGGCTGGTGTCGGGCAGAACGATCATCAGCCCGAGCTCGGCGGCGAGCCGGCGATACTCGCCCTTGTCCATGGCGTTCTGGTGCGTGCAGGTGAGGCCCGACAGGAACCAGAGCACGGGAACGCGCCCTTCGCTCGCCTGCGGCGGGGTGAACACGGCGAACTTCATGGCCGTGTCGGTCGACCGCGAATGGTGGACATAGACCCCCTGCGTGCCGCCATGGGCCTTCGCGGTGGATACGATATCGAGCGGCATGGTCAATGGTCCTTGCGAGACGGCAATCAGGAAAGCGCTGCGGCGGCGCCCGCGCGGCGTCGCATATCGATATGGGGAATGTCGTCTTCGAGATAGGGCTCCGACACGGGCTGGAAGCCGTGCTTGCCATAAAAGGATTGAAGATGGCTTTGCGCCGAGAGGAGAATGTCGGCTTCCGGCCAGCGCTCGGCGCACAAGCGAAGGGCCTCGGCCATCATGAGATGACCGAGGCCCGTGCCGCGATGGGCCGGCGCGGTGGCGATGCGCCCGATGCGGGCGGCATTCCTCTCCGCCTCGTCCCCCTTCGACTCGTCAGGCGCGAAAAGGCGCAGGCACCCGGCGAGCGCGCCGCCCTCCTCCAGGCGGAGAAGATGCAGCGCGTCCGGGTCCCGCCCGTCGATCTCGGCGAAGGCGCAGGCCTGCTCCACCACGAACACGTCGCAGCGCAGCTTCAACAGATCGTGCAGCTCGCGCAGGTGAAGCGCGTCGAACCGCCGCCAGCGCCATTCGCCGGGTTTCATCCTCAGTAGACGACCACCGAGCGGATCGACTTGCCCTCGTGCATGAGGTCGAAGGCGGTGTTGATCTCGTCCAGCGGCATGGTGTGGGTGATGAGATCGTCGATGTTGATCTTCCCCTCCATGTACCAGTCGACGATCTTGGGAACGTCGGTGCGCCCGCGCGCGCCGCCGAAGGCCGTGCCCTTCCAGACACGGCCGGTGACGAGCTGGAACGGACGGGTGGAGATTTCCTTGCCCGCCTCCGCCACGCCGATGATGATCGATTCGCCCCAGCCGCGATGGCAGCATTCCAGAGCCTGGCGCATGACCTCGGTGTTGCCGGTCGCATCGAACGAGAAGTCGGCGCCGCCGCCGGTGAGATCGAGGATCGCCTGCACGACCTTGTCGCGGCCGACCTCGGCCGGGTTGATGAAGTCGGTCATGCCGAACTTGCGGGCCATCTCGACCTTGCCGGGGTTGAGATCGACGCCGATGATCTTGTCGGCGCCGACCATGCGGGCGCCCTGGATCACGTTGAGGCCGATGCCGCCCAAGCCGAACACGACGACATTGGCGCCCGGCCAGACCTTGGCGGTGTAGAGCACCGCGCCGATGCCGGTGGTGACGCCGCAGCCGATGTAGCAGATCTTGTCGAAGGGCGCGTCCTCGCGCACCTTGGCGACCGCGATCTCGGGCAGGACGGTGAAGTTCGAGAAGGTCGAGCAGCCCATGTAGTGGAACACGGTCGACTCGTCGCAGCGGAAACGGCTCGTGCCGTCCGGCATCAGGCCTTGGCCCTGCGTGGAGCGGATGGCGGTGCACAGGTTCGTGCGCTGCGACAGGCAGCTCTTACAATTGCGGCATTCGGGCGTGTAGAGCGGAATCACATGGTCGCCCGGCTTCACCGAGGTGACGCCCGCGCCCACTTCGCGCACGATGCCGGCGCCCTCGTGGCCGAGAATGGCGGGGAACTTGCCCTCCGAATCGAGGCCCGACAGCGTGTAGGCGTCGGTGTGGCAGACGCCCGTCGCCATGATCTCGACCAGGACCTCGCCCGGCTGCGGCCCGCGAATGTCGACGGTCTCGATGGTGAGCGGCTTGCCGGCTTCCCAAGCCACGGCGGCACGTGATTTCATCGTCTTCGCATCCCCATCCCGAGGCCACGCCCGAGCGACGCGGCGTTTGCAATCGGCCCTCGATACACGAAGCATGGCGGGTCGCGCCACCATGGGAGCGACAAGCATCGGTGCCTGTTCGACAAATTTGCCGACATCGGGACTCTGGCGGGACCCCAATGCACCTGTTCAAAGGCCGAGGGCGAGAGCCACCGAATCGCGGCTCAGCCGCCGAAGCGGGACCGCGTAGACCAAAAGCGGGGCGACAAGGCGAACCGCTATCGCGCATCCGTCGCGGCGAGCGTCAGCGGCAGGCCGGCCAGTGCCAGCGCGCCGTCCAGCGCGTCCCCCAGCGGCTCGGACAGGCGCTTGGCCAGTGCCTGCGGCAGATAGGGCTGCACCGCGCCGGCAAGGCCACCGATCAGCGCGATGCGCGGGCAGCCCGCCGCCTCCAGCGCGGCGGCGAGCGCGGCCAGGGCGTCGCCCGCCCCTTCCATCAGAAGCTGGGCGATCCGGTCGCCCCGCTCGGCATGGAGCGTGACGAGCGGCGCCAGCGCGGCATAGTCGGTCGGCGTCGCCCCGTCGCACCAATGCGTCATCGCCGCCGCTCGGCCGCCGAAGCGCTCGATCAGCGCCTCGGTCAGCGGCGTCGGCACCGCCCGCCCGTCGATCGCCTGGAACGCCGCCTCCATGGCAGCAAGGCCCAGCCGCGCGCCCGAGCCCTCGTCCGAGGCGGGAAAGCCGTAGCCGCCGAAACGCAGCGCATGCCCCGTGCGCAGCCCGTAGGCGATGGAGCCCGTGCCGGCGATCACCACGCCGCCTTCCGCGCCGCCATGGGCGCCGAGACACGCGATCGTGCCGTCGTCGGTCAGTTGCAGACTCTCGAACGGATGAGGGCGAACCGTGAAGTCGGCCGCGATGCCCTCGCGGCGATAGCCGGCTATTCCGGCGGCCGCGCGCACCCGAGTAAACGCGAAGGGGCCAAGCTCGGCGGCGCGCCATGCCTCGCGCGCCGCCCCCATCATCGAGTCGAACACCGCTTCCACGCCCAAGCGCGCCGAGGCCGGCCCGGCCGCACCCTCGCCGAACACGGTGCCGCTTTCATCGATCAGCCGCGCGCGGCAACTCGTGCCGCCCGCGTCGATGCCCAGAAACAAGGTGCTCATGCCGTTCTCCCGAATCAGGGGCGATCATGCGCGGCGCCCGGCCGGGTGGCGAGAGGGGGAGGCGTGAAATCGCGAACGCCGGCGGGACCGATCGTCTCGTGTATCCCTGGCCCGTCAGTCCCTCTCGCCCAGCGCGGCGCTGGCAGCGCGGATCGTGTCGATCGTCGCGACCGCTCCGCCGCAGACCACGACGAGAACGGAGCGAAAGGCGGAGAGATCGGCCGCCCCGTCCGAGACGGCGGCAAGCGCCGCGCCGCAGGCGGGCTCCACCAGGATGCGATGGTCGTCCAGAAAGCGCTCGCAGGCTCCGAGCGCCGCGCGGTCGTCGACGAGAACGGGGCGGATGTCGTGGCTTTGCGTGAGCGCGAAGGCCTGCTCGCAGACCTCTCGCGCCGCCAGCGAAGTGGCGACGGTGGAAATCGCCTCCAGCGTGACGCGCCGCCCGGCCTCCACCGAGCGGGTGAGAGAGGCCGCGCCCTCGGTTTCCACCGCGAAGATCGGGCAGGTTTCAAGCTTGTTGCGCCGCAGCCCCTCCACCACGCCGGACAGCAGCCCGCCGCCGCCGACCGAGAGCACCACCGCGTCGAAGCCCGGCCCCTGGCGCAGGGCCTCGTCGATCAGGCTGGCATGGCCCTCCCACAGAAGCGGATCGTCGAACGGATGGAGAAAAGCGGTCTCCCCGTCCACCAGCGAGAGGGCCAGCGCGTTCGCCTCGTGCCAAGCCGCGCCGTGGACCCGCAGCTCCGCCCCTTCCGCCTCGATCAGAGCGCGCGCCCGCGCGCTCGTGGTTTCCGGCACGACCACGGTGACGGGCAAGCCGAGCCTTCGCCCGGCATAGGCGACGGCAAGGCCCGCATTGCCGCCGGAGGAGGAGACGAAGCGGCGCTTGCCGACTTGCGCATGGCGCTCGCAGGCATGGCCGATGCCGCGAATCTTGAAGGAGCCCGGCGGCTGAAGCGCCTCCAGCTTCAGCCAGACGGAAAGGCCCGGCCGCCCGAGGCTGGACGACTCGATCAGCGGCGTCTCGATGTGAAGCGGCATGGCCTTTCCTTCTCCGTGTTTTCCCTGCGCGGCGCGGGGCAGGCCGGGACAGGATCGAAGGGCGCCTGACAAAACCTCAGGGGGTCGGCTGGTCGGGTCTTCTGAGGCTTCGTCGCGAACGCTTGGCTGTGTCGCTGGCATCGCTCAAGCTTCGATCCTCTTCCCCGGACAAAACTCCTCGACCATCCTCCGCCCAAAGGTTCTGTTAGGCACTCCAAATCATCCGCTCGGTTCGCCGCTCAGGGTCTTGCCCTACGCTCATAAGGCGCTCGCGGCACTGGGAAAAGACGCGCCTCCGCGACAGACGAAGGCGACGACGATTTCCAGGGACAGCCATGCCGCCAGCGGCGAGGTTAGCCGGCGCTCGATCTTCCCAGCCTTTCCGACACCCCGTCCCGGCCCTTTACCGGGCGGGGTCGGCCCGGGAATACCAGAGCGCCAGGGCGTCGATCTGCTCCTCCGTCATGTTCGAGGCGATCGGGATCATGACATGGTTGGAAGGCGTGCCGCCGCGATGATCGTCCTTCCAGAGCTGGAGCTGGGTGGCGATGAACCATTCCGGCTGGCCGGCGATGCGAGGATGGCTTGGGTTGCGCGCTCGCCCGCTGGCGCCATGGCAGGTCTCGCAGGCAGCGAGCTTGCGCTCGGGCAGGCCTTCCTCCGCGATGCGCCGGCCGAGTTCGGACAAGCCCGCCGTGCTATAAGGTGGCCCGTTGGCGGCGGCGGGGTCGAGCGCGGCCGCCGCGCCCGAGGGGGCGGGCTCGACGTCGGGTGCCCCGGGGCCGATGCTGCCGCGCGGCAGGCGCGCGGCGCCCTCGTACCCGATCGCGACGCCGGCGGGCGGCGGGATCGGTCCGCTCGCAGCGGGGCCGGGGTCCTGCGCGGCATACCAGGCGGCGAGTTCGCGCAGCGTCGCTTCCTCGTGAATACCGGCGGCGGGCGTCATGATGCCACTTTCGCGCGTGCCCGAGGCATAGGCCAGGAGCGTCGCCGCGAGATAGGCCTCCGGCTGGCCGGCAATGTTGGGGAAGGCGCCCGGCGCGCCGCGTCCGCGCCCGTCATAACCATGGCAGCGCGCGCAGTCGGCGAGCGCTGGCGCGGCCTTCTCGCCCAGCGCGGCAAGGCCCGGGATCAGGGCCGGCGCGGCGCCGGCCTTGCCGGCTTGGCCTCCGCCCAGCGCCAGATCGGCATAGGTCTCAGCCTTCATGCCCGGCAGGGCGCGCAGGAAGGCGACCATGGACCAGACTTCGTCGGGCCGCGACGGGGCGGTCCAGGCCGGCATGCCGGAATATTTGATGCCGTGAAGGCCCAGCCAGAACAATTCGCGGTCCCGCCAATGGCCGACATTGTCCTCCAGGCGCGGCGGCGGCGGCACCATGGCCTGCGTCAGCGGCGACTGTTTCTCGCCCGGCGCGCTGTGGCAGGGGGCGCAGCCGCTGGCGAAATGCCCCGCCGCGCGCTGCACCAGAAGGGGGTCTGCGAGATCGACGCCGGCCGGCACCGCGATCGGCAGCGCCTGCGTCACCACCGCACGGTTGAAGGTCCAATGGAGAAACCATTCGACGGGGGCGAAATGGCCCGAGGAGGCGGCGATCGAGACGAGGCCCGAGCCGCCGACGAGGAGCGCGCCGGCCACGCCGATCGCCGGCAAAAGGGCGAGGCGGCGCCACGTAATCTCGACGGTTCGCTTCATGGACGCGCCTCCGCCGGTCTGGTGTTGAGAACGCCGGCAAGCAGCGCGATGCCGCCCGCGAGATAGGCCGCGCCGCCGACCGCGAGCATGAGCGTGCCGCCGAGCTGCTGGTCTTCCAGCGGAGTCAGCGTCGCCAGCGGCGAGCAAAGCGTGCCGCAGCGATAGAGCGGGCGGGGCGCGAGCAGGAGCAGCGCGCCGAGCAGCGTCATGTGCATGGAGGTGAGCAGCAGGCCGGCTGCGCCTGCGGCGCGCGCGCCGGTGCGCTGGCTGCCGAGGCTGCCGAGTGCCGCCGTCCAGAGGAAGAGGCCGGCGAGCAGGAATGAGGCCTGTTCGAGGGCGAAGAGCGCCAGACTCTGGCGCGCCGCGTCATGCAGGGCCGGCGCGTGCCAACCCCAGATTAGAAGGAATTCCAGAAGCGCCGCCGGCAGGACGAAACGCCCGGCTCCGGCGCCCGCCGGCAGAAGGCGGGAGCGCGCGAGGCCGAAGGCCAGAAGCGGCGCGGCCAAAGCGACGACGCCCATATGCAGGATCATATGTGCGGCGAAGGACGTCTCGGCCCGCGCCGGCAGCGGCCCGAACCAGGCAGCGACCAGCACGAGGAGCGCCAAGGCCAGCGGCGCGTGCCGGCGCATCCATGCCTTGCGGCCCAGGGGAGCCGGGCGGACGGGCTCGGGCGGGATGTCCCAGCGCGACGGGATCATCGGCAGTCCGCCACGAGAAGCACCGGCAGGGCGGTGAAGACGATGGCGAGGAAGGAGAGGCCGGACAAAAGCACGGAGGCAAGTTCCATCTGCCGCTCGCGATCGGCCTCGGTCGGCTTGTCGTGCGGCGGCTCGCCGCCCTCCGCCCGCC
>NZ_BBWL01000036.1:0-40783 GCF_001463785.1 Aureimonas sp. AU40 | reverse complement strand
CCGCCCTCCGCCCGCCATTCCCGCCAAGCGCGAAGGCCGGCGAAGAAGCAGAAGAGGAGGCCGAGAAGCGTCGCCACCGCCACGCCGATCCGCGCCGGGGCGATGGACTTGAACACGTCCTCGTTGGGCGCGCAGGCGCTCGCCACCCAGACATAGGAGAACAGGAAATGCAGCGCCCACACCGTGGGCGTCGCGATCATGGTGATCAAGCTGTCGCTTGTACCGCGGCGAAGACCGAACATGGGAGAGTGACTTTCGAGGCCTCCGGGCGGAGGATGGTGGAAGGATTTTGGTCGTCGGCAAGGCGCCGAACGCAGTCGATGCCGGCGGCATCGGCGAGGATCGGCAACGATGCCCGGCGGCCAAAAGCCTCCGCCAGCCGACCCCGGGAGGTTTCGAAAGTCACTCTAAGCCTCCCGCGACTAGAGGGAACCAGCCGACCGTCAGAACCGTGACGAGGCCGGTGGCCACCGCGAAATGGGCATAGAGCGCGACATTGGCGAGGTCGATGTCGTAGCGCGGCGTCAGCTTGCCGGCGAGAGAGCGGGCGAGGCAGTAAGCCAGCATCAGGGCGCCGACGCCGGCATGGATCGCCGTCCAGATGCAGAGGATCCAGACGGTGGCGGGATAGACATGGGTCGAGGGCTGGAGCCCCGTCGCATGCGGCCCCCAGAGCAGCGCCGCGCCGGCCGCAAGATGCGCCACCAGCCCGACGAGGAGCAGCAGGCGTGCCCCGCCGACGCTCTCCCGCTTCAGGGTGCGATGGGCCAGCAGCGTCGCGCCCCAGCCGAGCGCGAAGAATGCCAGCGAGACGCTCGGCCAGAACTGACCGGGACCGCTCACCCCGGCGGGCGGGAAGTTCTCGTGGATGGTGAAGAAGAAGTAATAGCCGAAGACGAGGCTCAGAAAGGCCGTGGCATCGCCGATCATGGTGATGAACATGGCCCACCAGGAGACCGAATGCGGCCCCGAGACATAGGTCGGCAGGGTCAGGCCGAGCCCGACATATTTCTCGTCCTTCTCCGGAATGACGGCGGTCGCCTTCCAGAGCCAGAACAGGATCACGAAGACCGCGACGGCCAGCGAAGCGATGGTCAGCGTCCAATAGTGGAAGGTCGCGGCGATGAAGCAGGCGCCGAGGAAGATCGCGGCGAACATCGGCACGAAGGAGGGGCCGGGCACGCGCAGGCACTGCACCGGCTCGGCGTCGAGCACGGTGGTCACCATGGTCTCGCGCTTTCCCTCCTCGGCGTCCGGCATGTAGAACCGGCCCTTGTCGATGTCGTCGACGAAGCCCGGCTGGTCCCAGATCGGATAGCGCGAGCGGATGATCGGCACGGAGCGCACGCCCCAGGGCTGGTCCGGCACCTCGCCCGCCCATTCCAGCGTGCCGGCGTTCCAGACATTGCGCTCAGCGTAGGCGTCCTTGCGCGGCCGCAGCATGTCGGCCACCACGATCAGGAAGCCGGCCGCGAAGACGAAGGCGCCGACCGTGGAGATGAGGTTCGGCAGTTCCAGCCCCATCAGGGCGGGATAGGTGTAGATGCGGCGCGGCATGCCGATCATGCCGGAATAGTGCATGGGGAAGAAGCCGACATTGAAGCCGACGAACATCAGCCAGAAGGCGACCTTGCCCCAGCGGTCCGAGAGTTTGCGCGAGGAGACGATCGGCCAGTAGTAGTAGAGGCCGGCGACGATCGGGAAGAGCACGCCGCCGAGGATGACGTAGTGGAGATGGGCCACCACGAAATAGGTGTCGTGGACCTGCCAGTCGAAGGGCGCGAGCGCCACCATGACGCCGGTGAGGCCGCCCAGCACGAAGATCCCGAGCGAGCCGGCGACGAAGAGCATGGGCACGGCGAACACGACGCGGCCGGCAAGGCAGGTGGCGAGAAACACGAAAATCTGCACGCCGGTCGGGATCGCCACCGCCTCCGAGGCGGCGGAGAAGAAGCCGAGCGACATGGCCGGCAGACCCGTCGTGAACATGTGGTGGACCCACAGGCCGAAGCTCAGGAAGCCCGTGCCAACCGCCGCCAGCACGATCCAGGAATAGCCGATCAGCGGGCGCCGCGCGAAGGTCGGGATGATCATCGCGAAGAGCGCGATGGTCGGCAGGAAGATGATGTAGACCTCGGGGTGGCCGAAGATCCAGAACAGATGCTGCCAAAGCATCGGGTCGCCGCCGCGCGTCGGATCGAAGAAGGGCCAGTCGAACAGGCGCTCCATCTCGAACAGGATGTCGCCGGCGATCAGCGGCGGAAAGGCGAAGAGGATCATCGCCGCCACGACCAGCACGTACCAGGCGTAGAGCGGCATAAGGTTCAGCTTCATGCCGGGGGGCCGGCACTTCAGCGCGCCGACGATCAGCTCCACCGCCGCGGCGATCGAGGCGACCTCGATGAAGGACAGGCCGAGCAGCCAGATGTCGGCGCCGTAGCCGGGGGTGAAGCGCGCCTGCGTGGTCAGCGGCGGGTACATGAACCAGCCGGAATTGGGCGCCTGGCCGAAGAAGATCGAGCCGCAGACGAAGATGCCGCCGATCAGGAAGCACCAGTATCCGAAGGCCGAGAGGCGGGGAAAGGGTAGGTCGCGCGCGCCCAGCATCTGCGGCAGGAGGATGACCGCCACCGCCTCGAAGATCGGCACGGCGAAGAGGAACATCATCACCGTGCCGTGCAGCGTGTAGACCTGATTGTACAGCGTGGCCGACAGGAAGTCGTTGCCCGGCACGGCCAGCTGCACGCGGATCATCAGGCCGAGCACGCCGGCAAACAGCATGAAGGCGAAGGCGGTGGCGGTGTACCAGACGCCGACCGTCGTGTTGTTGACGTCGGACCAGTAGCGCCAGCCCTTGGGGCTGTCCCAGACGGCGATCAGCCGCTCGGCCTGGGCACGGCGCACCGCCTCGTCCTCCTGGTCCGGGTCCTCAGGGCGGCGGAGCGCGTTGAGTTCGGCCGCCATGCTCATCGAAGATTCCCCAGCCAATCGGCGATCTGCCGGATGTCCTCCGGCGGCAGCATGGAGAAGGCTGGCATCTCGACGCCCGGCTTCTCATGTTCGGTGAGCGCGACGAAGCGCGCGATATTGTCCGGGTTCATCTCCAGAATGCCGGCGCCGAGCGTCAGGCGGGCGGCGAGATGGGTGAGGTCCGGTCCGACCTCGCCCGTCGACTGCGTGCCGCGCACGGCATGGCAGGCGCCGCAGCCGCTGCGCTCGAAAACGAGCCGGCCGGGGTGATCGAGCAGCGTCGCGGGGGCGGCCTCCGCCGCGACCCTGGCGTCGAACTCCTCTTGCGTAACGACGCGCACGCGAAACAGCATCTGGGCATGGGCCGTGCCGCAGAACTCGGCGCAGATGCCGTTGAACGTGCCGAGCCGCGTCGGCTCCACCACCAGCCGGTTGACGCGGCCGGGGATCGTGTCGGTCTTGCCCGCGATATTGGGCACCCAGAAGGAATGGATGACGTCGGGCGAGCCGAGCAGCAGTTCGGAGCGCCGGTTCACCGGCAGCCAGATCTCGTTGGCCGAGGGCACGCCCTCGCCCGACAGCGCCTTGGCGACGCCCGGCGTGTCGGGCGCGTTGTAATGAACGCGCCACCAGAAGCGCTCGCCCGACACGGCGATGCGCGGCCCGTCGGCAGGCGCGCGAAAATCCGGCATGAGGCGCAGGCCGAAGACCAGAAGCGCGGTCAGTACCACCACGGGAAAGGCGACGCCGCCCCAGAGGATGAAGCGGTTGCCGGCCTTGTCGCTGAAGGTCGTCGAGTTGGCCCGCGTCGCGTAAATCGACACGGCCATGACGAAGAGCCAGATGGCGACCGCCCCGGCCAGCATGACCCAGAACAGGCCGAGCACCCGCTCGGCCTCGAGCCCGGCTGGCGCGAAGGTGGATTGCGGCCCCTGGCAGGCGGCCAGCAGCACGAGCGGCAGAAGCCCCGCAGCCCTTCGCCCCACTCCGCCCCGCCCCGGAAGTTTCGGAATACCCCGTTTCAGCGTCTGATCCCCCGGCGCCAAAGCGCCCTGCCCCGCGACGCCCCACCAGATCCCCCAGGCCGGACGCGCAATTCCTTAGGAAGCGAACTAAGGCGGCGCGAAGCTTTGGGATGAGGAGGGTTCGCCGGGCCGCCATCACGCTCGCGTGATAAGGCGAACGGACTGGTCCTAGCGCTCGTCCAGGATCAGCAGGGCCACCAGCATCAGGACGAGGGCGGGGACGGTCTTGACCATGGCGCCAATCGGATCGAGCCAGAGATGGGGCGCGATGGGAACGGAGCCGAGGAGATAGGCGAGGGTGACGGCCATGCCGGCCAGGAGGCCGAGGCGGCAGGTGCGCCTTGTGGCAATGAGGCCGCTGATGGCGATGTCGAGGAGGCTGGTGGCGGCGGTGGCCGCCTTGGCCAGAAGCGGGGGAGTGCCGGCCTGGATCAAGATCGCCGCCGCCGCATCGAAGGCGAGCGTCAGGGCGAGGAGGCCCGACACGAGCCAGAAGGCGGCGAGCGTGCCGATCACCAACGCCTTGGCGAGATAGAGCTTGGCGAACCAGCGCTCCTGCACGCTGGCGGGCGTGTGCGCCAAGGCGTCCGCGAAGGCGCGGGACTCGATGCTCGTTGCCGCGATCCAGGGGCCGGGGTCGCCCTGGACGCCGCGCCTCATCTCGCGGAGCGCCGTGGTGCGGATCGGCGGGGACCAGCCGAGCCGGGCGGCGGCGTCTCCGGCCAGTGCGCCGAGCCGCATCAGCGCGGCGGGCAGGCGCAGCCAAGGCTTGGGTCCGCCCATGTGCCGGCGGAGGCGCGAGACGACGCCGCCGACGCTTTCGCCCCCGCGCTCCATCACGTCCCAGCTCACGCGCCAGTCGCGCTCGCCGCCGGCCCAACGCCGGGCGAGAAAGCCGATCGTACGGGCGATGTCGCCCGCCTCGGTGGCGGCGAAGGGGCTTGCCGCCTCGCGCGCCGGCAGATCGGCCGGCAACAGCGCGAGGGCGCGCATCAGGGCGCTGCCGCCATAGGCCGACGGCGCCCAGACGAAGCCGGGGCGCAAAATGGCGAAGGCGGGGCTGCGGGCGTGTATCAACCGCTCGGCCGCCCGCTTGGTGGCGCTGAAGGGTGTGCGATCCTCCGCCTCGCTGCCGGGAATCGAGATCTGCACGAGAAGCCGCGCCTGCGTCGCCTCCACGAGCCGGGCGGCGAAGCCGCAATGCACGTCTTCGGCGCTGCCCTTCTGCGGGCTGCTTTGCAGGACGCCGATGCAGTTCACTACGATCTCGGCGCCGTGGGCGGAGAGGATCTGGTCGAGATCCCCCGCCGAGAGGGCGAGCAGCGGGGCTTCCACGGCGTTGGGGAAGGCCGCGCGCTGCGCGGGGGAAAAGCGGCGGGCCAGCGCCAGGACGCGAAAGCCCTCGGCCTGGAGTTGGCGCGCCGTGGCCTCGCCGATCAAGCCGGAGGCGCCGAAGATGGCGATCGTGGGAGGAGCAGTCATCGCGTCAGAGCCCCGGCTTGGCGATCATCAGCCACAGGATGGCGGCGACCGCGCCGAAGCCGGGAAAGCCGAACACGAACCAGACGCGGAACAGCTGGTGATAGCGCGCCGGCAGCGGCTCGTCCCGCGCGGCCGCCGCCCGCGCCAGATCGCGCATGCGCACCTGAATCCAGACCACCGGCAGCCAGAACAGGCCGGCCAGGGCGTAGAGCGCCAGCGAGGCGAGAATCCAGGGCTCGGTGAGGGGATAGCCGGCTTCGCGGGCCAGCCAGTAACCGGTGATGGGCTGCAGAACCACGGCCGAGGCGGTGAAGAGAAGATCGGCCGTCACCACCACGCCGGCCGTGCGCGCCACGAAACCGGCCTCGCGCGTGCGATGAGCCATGAGCATGAAGAAGGCGATGCCGGTTCCCGTTCCCAGGATCACGATGGCCCCGAGCACATGGAGATATTTGAGGGCGAGATAGAGCAAGACGGGCCCCTCCGACGCGGCGACAGACCCGACCATGGCCCGAAGGACCTGACGAAGCCGTAAAGAACGAAGCCGGGCGAGGGTTGAGCCGGGGGGCGTGTTGGACAGGTGCCGCGGTGCGGGTCTATTTCCTCCGTCAGCCACCCCTTTCCCCTCCTCTCGGCAGGATCGCCATGAGCCGTTTCTGGAGCCCGATCGTCCACGCGCTGGAGCCCTATGTGCCGGGCGAGCAACCGAGTGTCGCCGATCTCCTCAAGCTGAACACCAACGAGAATCCCTACGGCCCCTCGCCCCGCGCCCTGGCGGCGATCGCGGCGGCGGCTGGCGATCGGCTCCGCCTTTATCCCGATCCGTCGGCCTCGGCGCTGCGGGAAGGAATCGCCACGGGGTTCGGCCTGCGGGCGGAGGAGGTCTTCGTCGGCAACGGCTCGGACGAGGTGCTGGCCCATGTCTTCCAGGCGCTGTTGAACCACGAGCGCCCGCTGCTCTTTCCCGACCTGTCCTACGCCTTCTACCCCACCTATTGCCGGCTCTACGGCATCCGCTTCGAACAGGTCACGCTGAACGAGCGCTTCGAGATCGAGGTGGAGGCCTATGATCGGCCTTGCGGCGCGATCATCCTGCGGAACCCGAACGCGCCGACCGGGATCGCGCTGCCGCTCACCGCCCTTCGCCGGCTTCTGGGCGCGTATCCCGAACAGCCCGTGGTGATCGACGAGGCCTATGTCGACTTCGGCACGGAGAGCGCGGCGGGTTTGGTGCGCGCCTATCCCAATCTTCTCGTGGTGCAGACCTTTTCCAAGTCGCGCTCGCTGGCGGGGCTGCGCGTCGGCTTCGCCCTCGGCCAGCGGCCGCTGATCCAGGCGCTGGAGCGGGTGAAGGACAGTTTCAACTCCTATCCGCTGGACCGGCTGGCGCAGGCCGGGGCGCTCGCCGCCTTCGAGGATCGCGACTGGTTCGAGCGGCACCGGGCGCTGGTCGTCGCCTCGCGCCAGCGGCTGGCCGGGGCGCTGGCGGCGCTCGGCTTCGAGGTCCTGCCGTCGCAGGCGAACTTCCTCTTCGCGCGCCATCCCGGCCACGCCGGTGCGGACCTCGCCCGCGCCCTGCGCGAGCGCGGCGTGCTGGTTCGCCATTTCGCCCGGCCGCGCATCGCCGATTTCCTGCGCATCACGGTCGGCACCGACCCCGAATGCGACCGGCTGCTCGCGGTGCTGCGGGCGGTTCTGGACTGAGCGCGAACACCGCCCGGCTCAATGGAAGTTCCGCCCCTTGGGCAGCACGGAATGGGCCTCGCGGATGTCCTGCCCGTCCGGCGCGCTCGGCAGGAGGCGGCCTTCGCGCGGGGTGCGGTGGAGGTTGACGCGGCCTTCGGGCTGGGGATGGCGGAACTCGTCGGCGCGCGAGAGAACCGCGCCGAGCGCGCTTGCCGCCTCCACCACCTCGGGCGAGATCGGGCGCTGCAGGGCGCGCTCGTTGCCGTGATAGCGCAGGGGCTTGCGTACATGGTCGGCGGGCTGCAGCGTATTGGTCTTCGCCAAGCCGCTCCGGGAAAGATGTGCGAGCAGCGGCGAGAGGTCCTCCAGCCGATCCGCCACCAGATGCTGGACGCCATGGTCGCGCTGGAGCCGGCCTGAAATGCGGATGAAGCGCGCGCCCAGCACCACGGACCGAAAGCGCTCGAACACATGCTTCCAGACCACGATATTGGCGACGCCCGTCTCGTCCTCCACCGTGATGAAGACGACGCCCTTGGCCGAGCCGGGGCGCTGACGAATAAGCACCAGCCCCGCCACGTCCACCCGCCGGCCGGGCCGCACCCCCTCCAGGGCCACCGTCTGCGCGATGCCGAGATCGGCGAGATGGCCGCGCAGGAAGGACACGGGATGCGCCTTCAAGGACAGCGACAGGAAGCGGTAGTCGTTCACCACCTCCTCGCCCTCCGGCATGTCCGGCAGGGCGGCGGGCGCCTCGGGCCGCAGGTCGGCCCCGCGCGAGGCGGCAAAGAGCGGCAGATCCTCCACCGGCTCGTCCAGCCCCTGCACCGCCCAGAGCGCTTCGCGGCGCGTGAGACCCAGATCGGTGAAGGCGTCGGCGTCCGCCAGCCGCTCCAGCGTACGGCGCGAAAGGCCGGCGCGCTGGCGCAGATCGTGCAGCGAGCGGAACGGGCCGGTGGAATCGCGCACCCAGCCGAGCCGGCGCATCTCGCCTTCGCCAAGGCCCTTCACCTGCCGAAAGCCGAGCCGGATGGCGTGGCGCGAGCGGATATCGCGTGCCATCTCGCGGTGGCGGGGGTGGATGCGGCGCGGGTCGAAGCGGGCAGGCTCCATGGTCATGTCCCATGACGAGCGGTTGACGCAGACGGCGCGCACCTCCACCCCATGCTCCTGCGCGTCGCGCACGATCTGCGACGGGGCGTAGAAGCCCATGGGCTGGGAGTTGAGAAGGCTGGCGGCGAAGACATCGGGATAGTGGCACTTGATGAAGGCCGAAGCATAGACCAAGAGCGCGAAGGAGGCGGCGTGGCTTTCGGGAAAGCCGTATTCGCCGAAGCCCTCGATCTGGCTGAAGCAGCGGGCGGCGAAGTCGGGCTCGTAGCCCTTGGCCACCATGCCGGAGATCATCCGCTCCTTGAAATGCGTGACCTGCCCCGTGCGCTTGAAGGTCGCCATGGCACGGCGCAGCTTGTCGGCCTCGGCGCCCGTGAAGCCGGCCGCCACCATGGCGATGCGCATGGCCTGCTCCTGAAACAGCGGCACGCCTTCTGTTCGCCAGAGGATCTGCCGTAGTTCCTCCTTGGGATAGGTCACATCCTCAAGCTTCATGCGCCGCCGGAGATAGGGATGTACCATGTCGCCTTGAATTGGGCCGGGGCGCACGATGGCGACCTGGATCACAAGATCGTAGAACTCGTTGGGCTTCAGCTTGGGCAGCATGGACATCTGCGCCCGGGATTCGATCTGGAACGTGCCGAGCGTGTCGGCTCGGTGCGTCATCTTCCAGACAGGGCCGTTCTTCGGCTCCACCGGCAGCGTGTCTAGCGTGGCCGGCCGCCCGTCGCCCGTCGCCTCGCCGGGGTAAAGCTTGTTCAGCATGTCGAAGGCGCGGCGCAGGCACGAGAGCATGCCGAGCGCCAGGATGTCGATCTTCAGGATGCCGAGCGTGTCGAGATCGTCCTTGTCCCACTCCACGATGATGCGGCCCTTGGAGCCGGTGTTGAGCACCGGCACGGTCTCGTCTACCCGGCCGCGCGTCAGCACGAAGCCGCCGACATGCTGCGACAAGTGGCGGGGGAAGCCGGCGAGCTGGCGTGCGAAGTCAAGCACGTGCCGCGTCGTGCGGTCCTCTGCCGATAGCCCCGCCGCCTCGGCCTCTCGCGCGCCGAGATCGCTGGCGGAATAGCCCCAGACCGAGCCGGACAGGGCGCTCAGCGCATCCTCCGACAGGCCGAAGCACTGACCGACCTCGCGCGCCGCCGAGCGGGCGCGATAGGTGATGACGGTGGCGGCGATGGCGGCCGAATCCCGGCCGTAGAAATCGTAGATCCAGCGGATCACATCGTCGCGCCGCTCGTGCTCGAAGTCGATGTCGATGTCGGGCGGCTCGTCCCGGTCGGCCGAGATGAAGCGGTCGAACAGGAGGCCGGCCTTGTCGGGATGCACCTCCGTCACGCCGAGGCAGTAGCAGACCACGGAATTGGCCGCCGAGCCGCGCCCCTGGCAGAGGATCTTCATCTCCCGCGCGGCGTCGACGATGCGGTGGACGGTGAGGAAATAGGGCTCGTATTTCTTCTTCTCGATCAGCGCCATCTCGGTCTCGATCCGGCTCCAGATGCTGTCCGGCACGGGCTTGGGATGGTAGCGGCGCACCGCCCCCTCGCGCGCCAGACGCCGAAGCTCCTCGGCGGGCGAAACGGAAAGACCCAGCGCCTCGTCGGGATAGTCGTATTTCAGGCTGGCGAGATCGAAGTCGAGTTCCTCGAAAAAGCGCCGGGCCTCGCCGATCGCCCCCTCGAAGCCGCGAAACAGGCGCAGCATCTCGCCCTCGTGCTTCAGCCGCCGCTCGCCATTGCGGGCCAGACGAAAGCCGGCCTGCGCCAGCGGCACATGCTCGCGAATGCCGGTGACGACATCGCTCAAGGGCCGCCGGTCCTCGCCGTGATAGAACGCGTCGTTGGTGGCCAGAAGCGGCGCGCGGCAGGCCTTGGCCAGGATTTGCGCGCGAGCGAGGCGGCGCCGGTCGCCGCCGTCGAGCCGGGGCGCGAGGGCCAGGCGCAGCGCGCCGGGAAAGGCGTGCGCCAGCGGGTTCAGCGCCGCGCGCAGGCGCCGCTCGGCCTCGCCGCCCGCCGCCTCGTCGCCGCCCAAAGCGTCTGGGGCGAGAAGCGCCAGGTTCAGCCCCTCGCCCCATTCGAGGAGATCGGCCAGATCGAGATGGCACTCGCCCTTGGGCGCGCGCAGGTTTCCGACCGTCAACAGCCGGCAAAGCCGGCCCCAGGCGGCGCGGTCGCGGGGATAGGCGAAGAGGTCGGGCGTCTCGTCGCGAAACACCAGCCGCGCGCCGGGGCGAAAGGGCATCTCGGCCAGTTCCGCCTGCCCATAGGCCCGCACCACGCCGGCCAGCGTGTTGCGGTCGGCCAGCCCCAGGCCGCCCAGCGCCAGGGTCTTGGCCGCCACCACCATCTCGCCCGGCTGCGACACGCCGCGCAGAAACGAAAAGGTCGAGGCCGCGCCGATCTCGCAAAAGCCCGGGCCGGGCGCAAGGAGCCCCTTGCCGCTCACGCGAAGAGGCCGTGCAGGAACCAGCCGGAGGCGCCGTCCGGACGCCCGCCTTCGCGGAACATCCAGTAGCGCCGGCCGCCCTCGTCCTCGATGCGGTAATAGTCGCGCTCCGGCACGGCGTCGGCGCGCCACCATTCGGGCGCGATGCGCTCCGGCCCCTCGATCCGCCCGACGCGGTAATGCGCGCGGCGCCAGAGGAACTGGCGGATCGGCCCATCCGGCACCTCGGCCGTGGCGCTGACCGGCTCGGGCGGCACGAGAAGGCGCAAGGGCCGGGGCGACAGCGGCACTTCGCCTTCTATCGCGCCCGATGCGCTCAGCCATTGGACGCGGTGCTGCGCGCGCTCCGGCCGGTGGCTCTCGTCGGGCTCCAGCGAGAAGATCGCCGCCTCGCCCAGCCGGGTGGACAGGCGGTCGAGAAGATCGGCCAGCGCCTCGCCGCCGCCCTGCCCGTCCTCTTCCGTCAGGCTCGTCTGCCGGTCGTCCATCGCCTCGGTTTCCATCACCGACAGGCGCAGGAGATCGTAGCCGAAGCCGGCGTCGAGATCGTCGCTGATCGATTTCAGCCGTTCGGCGAACAGGCGCTCGATGCGCTCGGGCGCGCGCAGGGGCCGGGCGCTGCGAACCTCCAGCCGCTCCACCCGCCCGTCGACACGGAACAGCGCGAGTTCCAGCCGCCGCGCGCCCTCGCCCCGCGCCTCCAGATCGGGCCTGAGATGCCCGGCGAGATGGCGCACGAGGCGCAGGATGTCGTCGGCGAGGCTGACGGGCTCGAACAGGAGGCGTTCGCGCCCGAGCGGGGCGACGTAGCGGCGCGGCTCGATCGGGCGCCGATGCCGGCCGGTGAGCGCGTCGAGCCGGGCGAGCAGCGCCTCGCCGAAGCGGCGCGCCAGCGAGGCGCGCGGCAGGGCCAGGAGATCGCCCACCGTCGCGAGGCCAAGGCGCCCGAGCCGGGCGCGCTCCTCGGCATCGATCCGCAGGGCCTGGATGGGCAGGGCGGAGACCGCCGGCGCCTCCTCCCCCGCCGCCACGCTGACGCCGGGCCGGTGGCGCGCCAGGGCGCCAGCGAGCGCGGGCTGCGAGGCAAGGCCCCAGCCGAGCGCGAAGCCCTGCGCCCCGAAGCGCAGCGCCACTTCGCGGCACAAGGCCGCCTCGCCGCCGAAAAGATGCGCGCAGCCCGAAATGTCGAGCACGAGGCCCTGCCGCCCGTCGCGCGCGACCAGCGGCGTGTAGCGCTCGGCCGCGTCGGCCAGCGCTTCCAGAAGCTGGCGGTCGGCCCCTCGGTTCATGTCGCAAAGTTCCAGTTCGGGAAAGCGCGCCCGCGCTTCGGCAAGGCCGAGGCCCGGCCGCAGCCCGAGGCCGGTGGCCAGTTCGCACAAGGCTGCCAGTCGGTCCGCGCCGCCCTGGCGCTCGAACAGCGCGAGCGGGGCGAGTTCTCCTTCCGCGCCTTCCACAACGTCGCGCTGCGAGGGGCGCAGGGTGGCCAGCGGCAGCGCGGCGGGCGGGCGGTGGCCGTTGCCCGCCCCCAGGCGCGGCGTCAGCAGCGGCTGGGGAAAACCCGCGTCAGGATGCGCGGCGGCGCGGCTCGCGGGCGCCGTCCCGCACGCTTCCTTCTCCACGCGCCCCTCCTGCTCCAGGCGCCCCTCCTTCTCCAGGCGCCCCTCCTTCTCCAGGCGCCATGAGCGGCCGAACCGCTGCCGGCGCAGCCGGTCCGTCGGGAGGCGTGGAAAGAACAGGCCGAGAAAGCGCGGCGGGACGGATCGTTTCGAATCGACGCTCATGGGGGTTCCACTCCAGACAGACTTGGCCAAGGCGGCCATCGCGGGATTTCTCGATCGAGACGGTGAAGGCGGGCGCGCCGACGAGGCGCTGCGCCTCCAGCCCGGCCCCGCTGCGGGGGGTGTCAGCGGCGGGACCGGCCGCGAGGCGCAGGCGCAGCGGCGCGGCGGTGGATTCGGCAAAACCGCCCTGGCGCAGCACCACCACCGGCCGCCCGGCGGCGCGCGAGCGCCAATGGAGGCGGCGCGAGCCCTCCAGCGAAAGCTGCGCCGGGTTGTTCTGCACTTCGAGCAGCGTCAGCGCCGGGGCGCCGGAGCGCGCCGCCTCCTCCGCCGCCCAGAGCGCCTCCTCCAGCCGGCGGGCGCGCACCATCACGAGCGCGGCGGGGTCGAGCCCGAAGCCGGCCAGCCCGGGCCGGTAGGGATAGCCGGCATCGGTGAGCGTCGCGGCCGGCGCGATCCAGACCAACGGTCGGCGCGCCGTGGCGCCGAGCAGCACGGCCAGCGCCAACGCGAAGCCGAGGCCCGCGCCGGCATCGCGCACCCCCTCCACCCGCAGCTCCGACAAGCCGGCCTCGGGAAAGCCGCCGCCGAGCCGATCGTCGATCTCGGCAAAACCGAGCGGGCACACGGGCACGGCAGGACAAAATTCCTCCCCCTCCCCTCCCTGTTCGGCCCCCGCATCGCCCGTCCCCCGCTCGCTCCAGCGTGGCGGCGCGCGATCCTCGATTCGCCGAATCACCGCGCGCAGATCACCGAGGCGCGGCATCGGCGCCGGTGCTTCCCCCTCGTTTTCCCCCTCGTTCGGCAGCTCGTCGGATAACGCGCCGCAGGGGCCAAGTCTTGATTGTGTCGAGCTTTTCTGGAAGGAACGGATGGGCTCCGGCGTATCGGGGGACGCGGTTTCCGGTTTCGCCGCCAGCATGGTCTTCTCCTTCGGACAGCCTGTCTCGCCGCCGAGCGGCACCGTCCGAAACGGCATCTGTTCACTTTATGTTCCTATGGATTCCAGAGGCCTTCCCGCGAGTCAATCGCACCGGGGTCTGGATTATTTTCCTTCCACCCTCCTGACGGCCGCCTGTGGAAAACCAAGGGGCTCAAAAGGCGTTTGCAGGGCTGGGATGTGGACAGGGCGCGGCCCCGCGCCTTCGTGAAGCGCGGCAGGCTCGCGGGCGACGGTGCGATATGTCACGAAGAGCGGGAGGGCACGGACCGCCGCATCGGCGAGGCCGGGCGGAGATCAGGGAAGGACGGGGATGGCTCAGCTCGATCAGGCCAAGGCTTGGGGCCGGCGCATGGCGCCGAGCCTGGAGGAGATCGAATCGCTGGCGCTGGACGCCTATGCGTCGCTGCCGCCGGAGTTTCGCGCCCTGTCCGGCGAAATCCGCTTCCATGTCGCCGATTTTCCCGACGACGAGGTGGTGGAGGCGATGAACCTCGAAAGCCCGTTCGACATTCTCGGCCTGTTCGAAGGCCGGCCGGTGGCCGCGATGGCGGTGAGTTCCACCGGCGAGATGCCGAACCGCATCCTCCTCTACCGCCGCCCGATCCTCGACTATTGGGCCGAGCACGAGGAATCGCTGGGCACGCTGGTCGCCCACGTCCTGATCCACGAGATCGGCCACCATTTCGGCCTGTCGGACGACGACATGGAAGCGCTGGAGGCGCAGGCGGACTAAGCCGGCTTCAGCTGGACATCCGCAGAGTTGCGGACGCAAAAACCCTCCGGCACGGGGAGCACCGGAGGGTCATCTTGTAAGCCGCGAGACGAGGTATCGCGACGGGGGGCGCGAGGCGCCGCCTTCGGCTTACTGGAAGAGGCGAAGGATGTTCTGGGCGGAGGAATTGCCGATGGAAAGCGCCTGGAACGCCAGCTGCTGCTTCACCTGCAGGGACTGAACCCGAGCCGATTCTTCTTCCATATTGGCATCCACCAGCGCGCTCAGAGCATTGGTGCGGATGTCTTTCACCTTCGCGCTGAAGTCCTGCTGGGCGACAACGCTCTTGGAATAGTTCCCAACGCTGGTCATGTAGCTAGTGACGGCGGTCGAGGCAGCGGCGAAGAGACCCTTGTAGGTGGTGATAGCTGAAGTTGACGTTGATGCATCAATCTGCGCCGTAGCATAAATGGTAGCCAAAGTTCCGCTCGAGCCATCGGCCGCCAAAATCTGCGTCGGCGTGAAGGTCAGGTTGATCGGAGATCCCTGGTCCTGTGCGATAGCGGTCGTCACGACGGCTGCAGGCAGGCTGGTCAACAAATTGACACCACTCATCGACGCCGTCTTGGCGACCGCCAGGAGCTGTTCCTGGTAATTCTTCAGATCGCTACCAAGCTGCGCATTCTGCGCAGCACCAACGTTCCCGAGCTGGCTCGCCGCCGTGTTCATCTTATCTAGGATATCAGAGATGGACGACAGGGCCGAATAGGCAACGTCGGCTTGCCCCTTGGCGATCGCCAGATTGCCGTCGATCGTGTCCTGAGCCGCCAGATCCTTGCGGATGTTCTGCGAAGTCGTCCAGACCGAGGCGTTGTCCTTGGCGGAAGCGATCTTCAAACCGCTGGCGATCCGGTTCTGCGACGTTGCCAGATCGGCGTTCGTCTGACGGAGGCTGGCGAGAACTGCGCTATTGACTGCGGTGTTGTTGATGCTGACCATTTTCGTTTTCCCCGTTCAAGGCGTTGTTGCCTTCGAGAACAGAAATAGACCCGCAGCATCCAAGGATTTTATACTTGGATTCGCGCAATTTTATATATCCGAATTTTGAATTCCTCGAAAATTTATTAGGGATTTTGATCGGTTGATTGGTCGATTCCAATTCGAACGAACCTGTCCGGGATCGGCGCTTTCGTCTCTACGCGGCGTGCAAATCCAACCCCCAGAGCAGGAGCGGCGGGAGGGGGGACCAGAGGCTGGTTCGCAGGCCCGCGTGGCGCAGGGCCTCGGCTGTCCAGGTGTTGCAGCCGAACAGGAGGTTGAAGCCGCCGCGCGCCTCGTAGAAGCGGTCATAGGGGCTGTAGGCGAAGCCCGGCAGGAGCCAGGGGCCGCCGGTGGTGGGGTCGGGCTCGAAGCTCGCCTCCACGAAGCGTAGGAGCGCTTCATAGGCCGGCTCGCTCAAGGTGACAGGGCGAAGGCCCGGCTCCGTGCCGGCGAGCGCGGGGGCGAGCGAGAGGTGGAGCACCGAGCGGTCATAGGTGAAGGAGCGCCAAAGCGCGTCCAGCGAGAGGTCGCGCCATTCCGGCGTCTGCGTATAGAAGGCGCGCCCGCCCCAGCCCACCGCGATGGCGCCGACGCGCGGGTCGTCCAGGGGCAGGCCGTCCCGCGCCAGGAAGCCGAAGCGGGTGAGAAGCGCGGGGGTCGCGGGCAGGAGAATGTCGGTGTGGATGGGATTGGCGGCAAGCACCACCACGACGCTCGCCTCGCCCGGCCCCGGCGGCGCGAAGCCGACGCTGGGCGCGCGGGGGACGACAAGCGCCAGAAGCGCCAGCCCCGAAAAGACAGCCGCAAGGGCGAGAAGCAGAGCGAGGCCGGCGCCGAGCCAGCGCTTCAAGAGCCCTTCGGCCCCCGGCGCCGCATGGCCTCCTCGGCGCGGCGCAAAGCCTCCTGACCCCGGCGCAGGCCCTCGACGCCACGGCGCAGACCCTCCGCGCCCTCGCGAAGACTCTCAGTGCCCCGCTCCAGCCCATCCAGGCCCTGCCGAAGACCCTCGGCGCCACGCCGCAAACCGTCCGCGCCGAGCGGAAGCGCCTCCGCGCCCCGCCTCAGCCCTTCGAGGCCGGCCAGAAACGCTTCGCGCAACGGGTCACGCGTGGTCATTGTTCGCCGAGCTTCATGGAGGGATCGTAGTCCTTGCCCTCGACGAGTTTGGTGACGGGCTGGGCGCATTTCATGACGCCCTCGGCCGCGTCGAACGCATAGGCCGGGCTGCCCGCCAGTTCCCAGCCCTTGGACAGGGCGAGCGAGACCTTGTGGCAGAAGGCGGCGTCGTCGACGCCGGTCAACAGGCGGTAGAGCTTCATGGATGGGTCCTTTCGCGAATGCGGGCGGCGCGGGCGAGGAGGTGCTCGGCCGCGTGAAGATGAAGGCGCTCCACCATCCGCCCCTCGTGGCGGATGACGCCGCGCCCGGCATGGGCGGGGTCGGCGAAGGCGGCGACGAGACGTTCGGCGCGCGCGATCTCCTCCGCGTCCGGGGAGAAGGCAGCTTCGGCCGCCGCGATCTGCGCAGGGTGGATCAGCGTCTTGCCGGCAAAGCCGAAGCGGCGCGCCTGACGGCACTCGGCCTCGAAGCCCGCCGTGTCGCCGAGGTCCGACCAGACGCCATCCAGCACCGGCACGCCCGCCGCCTTGCCGGCGACGAGCACGGGGCCAAGCCAGGGCAGAAGCTCCGGTCGGCCCGGCGAAAGCTGGAGATCGGCGGCGGCCACCAGATCGTTCGGGCCGACCACCAGCGCGCCGAGGCGATGGCGCAGGCGCGTCTCGGCGATGTCGGCGGCGTGGCGCACGCCCTTGGGCGTTTCCACCATGGCCCAGAGGCGAAGCGCCGGGGGCGCGTCCATCTCGGCTAGCGCGTCGTCGGCCTCGCTTAGCCGGCGCGGCGTCTCGACCTTGGGCAGGAGCACGGCGTCCACCTTGGCGGCGCGCGCCATCAGGAGGTCTTCCGTGCCCTCGCGTGTGTCCAGCGGATTGATGCGCACGACACGAAGGGCGCCGCCCGGCGGGCGCTCCAGAAGATGGGCGCGCAGGCGCTCGCGCGCCTCATGCTTCTCCGCTTCGGCAGCAGAGTCCTCCAGATCGAAGATCACAGCGTCGGCGGCAAGGGTCCGCGACTTTTCCAGCGCCCGGCCATTGGCCGCGGGCACGAACAGAACGGAACGCAGAAGCGGCTCGGGTTCGGTCATGCCCGAGGTCTGCCCCATCGCGCGAGCGCATTCAAGCGAGCGGCACGCGAAAAGGCCGGGGCGGCGAACCGTCCCGGCCTTGCGATTCCAGCAGCGGGCGCGAGCGCCCGATGGCGAAGGGCGATCAGGCGAGGGTCAGGCCCACGTCCAGATTGCCGCGCGTGGCGTTGGAATAGGGGCAGATCTCGTGCGCGGCGGCGATCAGCTTCTCGCCCTCGGCGGGATCGACGCCCGGCAGGTCGATCGTGAGATCGGCGGTGATGCCGTAGCCGCCTTCCGAGCGCGGGCCGAAGCCGACTTCCGCCGTCACGGTCGCCTCGGCGGGAACCTTGACACCGACCTTGGACGAGATGGCGCGCATGGCGCCGAGGAAGCAGGCGGAATAGCCGGCGGCAAAAAGCTTCTCGGGGTTGGCACCGTCGCCGCCGGGGCCGCCCATTTCCTTGGGAACCACGAGCTTGACGTCGACCGAGCCGTCCTCGGAGCGAGCGGCGCCGTCACGGCCGCCGCCATTGGCCGTGGCCTTGGTCTTGTAGATCACGTCGACAGGCATGGGAAATCTCCTTGGGAAGTGGAAAGGAAACGGGCCGGGATCGGCCCGAGGGACGGGAGGAAGGGAACGAGGGAAGGCTTCGCGGGGACGAAGAAGCGAAGACCAAGGAGGCAAAGACCGGGCAGGCGAAGGCGCGCGCCCGGCGAGCCGCCTTCAGGGCAGAGGCGGGCTAACCGTCCTGCGCCATCTCCGCCATGGACTGCGCCAGGGCGGCGCGAAAGGCGCGGATCTCGCGGTTCAAGGCGGTCAACTGGTCCATCGTCAGGCCCGAGCCGGACACGAGGGCCGTGCCGAGACAGGCACTTTCCTCGCTCATGGCGCGGCCGCTCTCGGTAAGCGTCGCCGTCACCTGCCGCTCGTCGGCCGGGTTGCGGCGGCGCGTGACGAAGCCGGAGGCTTCCAAGCGCTTGACCAACGGCGTCACCGTGCTCGGCTCCAGATCGAGCCGTTCGGCGATGGCGCCGATGCCCATGCCGTCCCGCTCCCACAGAACCGAGAGCACGAGATATTGCGGATAGGTGAGCCCCAACCGATCGAGGATCGGCTTGTAGGTGCGCCCCACGGCCATGGAGGCGCCGTAGAGCGAGAAACAGAGCTTTTCGTCCAAGGTCAGGGGCTGGCGTAAACGCGCCATGATCTCGTTCCTTTCGTTGCCCTGCTTTTATGTTATCTCGATAAACAATGCAACGCGTTTTTTTATCGGGATATTATAAGCCGGCCACACTTTTGCAAAAAGGCTTGGTTCGGAGGCAGTGGCGGGTGTAACGAAGCCGCGAGACCAGACATGCGGCGCCGCGAGGGGGCGCCATCGGATCGGGAAAGGATCGAAGCCATGCAGAAGTTCGACCAGTTGACGGGCGTCGCCGCGCCGCTTCCGATCCTCAATGTCGACACCGACATGATCATCCCCAAGGACTATCTGAAGACCATCAAGCGCACGGGCCTGGGCGTCGGCCTCTTCGCCAACCTGCGCTACAAGGAGGACGGGTCGGAGGACGAGAGCTTCGTCCTGAACCGCCCGGCCTATCGCAAGGCCGAGATCCTGGTGGCGGGCGACAATTTCGGCTGCGGCTCCTCGCGCGAGCACGCGCCTTGGGCGCTTCTGGACTTCGGCATCCGCTGCGTGATCGCCACGTCCTTCGCCGACATTTTCTACAACAACTGCTTCAAGAACGGCATCCTGCCGATCCGCGTCACCCAGGCCGAGCTCGACGCGCTGATGTCGGACGCCGAGAAGGGCTCCAACGCCACGCTCAGCGTGGATCTCGAAGCGCAGGAAATCCGCCGCCCGGACGGCGGCACGGTGCATTTCGAGATGGACCCGTTCCGCAAGCACTGCCTCATCAACGGGCTCGACGATATCGGCCTGACGCTGGAGCGCGAAGCCTCGATCACCGGCTTCGAACAGCGCGTCGGCGCCGAGCGGCCCTGGGCATGAGCGCGGCGCGCCAGCGCGTTTCCACCGGCTCGCCCTTCGAGCGGCAGGCCGGCTACAGCCGCGCCGTGGCGCAGGGCCCCGTCTGCGAAGTGGCGGGCACCACGGGCTACGACTACGCCAGCATGACCATGCCTGAAGACGTCGGCGCGCAGACCGAAAACGCGCTGGCGACGATCGAGAAGGCGCTGAAGGACGCGGGCTTCGCGATGAGCGACGTGGTTCGCGTGCGCTATATCGTGACCGACGCCGCCTATGCCGACGCGGTGTTCGCGGTCACCGGCCGCTGGTTCGGCGAGATCAGGCCCGCCGCCACGATGATCGTCGCCGGGCTGATCCGCCCGGAAATGAAGGTGGAGATCGAGGCGAGCGCCCTGCGCGCCAGCTGACCACCGCCCTTCCGCTTGCAAGCCTAGTCTTAAAACCGAAAGCCCGACCTGGGATCGCATTCCAGGCCGGGCTTTTGCTTGTGAGGGCTTAGAGCCTGTTTGGAAACTCGGTCGAGTCGGCCCGACGGTGCTTTTCGCCGTCGCTTCGTTGCCAACCCTTGCCGACGCGCCCTCGCATCACTCAAGTTTGGCGTCTCGCGACACCCAAAAATCCCTCGCCGGCCCTCCGCCGCCGAGCTTCCAAACAGCCTCTTAGGGAAGCATCGCCCCAGTGGCCGGAGCCTCGGCCTGTTGGGCCCCCGTCGCGAAAAGCCCGGCGCGAGAGATGTCTCACGCCGGGCTTTTTCCTGTCGATAGATTCGAAGCGTGCTCGGCTCAGCGGCTCATGCGCTCGAAGCCCTCGTCGCCGCCGAGATCCAGCGAGAAGCCGCCTTTGCCCGCACCCGCTGGCGCCGGCCGCGCCAGAGCGCTGGCCGCCTGCGCCTGCAAGCTGTGAACGGGGTTCTCGCCCCCTCCGGTCTCGAACAGGTCCTGGTCCGTTTCCGCGCTCACCGCCACCGGGGTCTTGCCCAACACCCGCGTGGTCTTGGGCGCGTTCGACTTGGCAGACGTGGGGGCAGACTTCGGAGCCGCCTTGCCGGCTGCCGGGGCCGAGGTCGAGGCTGGCTTGGCCGCGCCGCCCTCGCCGCGCGTCTTCTGCCGCTCCGCCTGCCGGTTCGTCGCCTCGATCTCCACCGCCTCGTCCTGCAGCAACCGCTCGCGCTCGGCGTCGGTCATGCGGAAGTAGCCCGCCCGTTCCTCCAGCCGGCCCGCTTCGGTGGACAGCTGGTCGGCGGTCGCCGCCATCTCGTTCGCCGCCCCGGCGTTGGACTGCGTCACCTGATCCAGCTGCCCGATCGCCTGGTTGATCTGCTCGATGCCGATCGACTGCTCCCGGCACGCCGCCGAAATCTCCGACACCAGTTCCGCCGTCTTGCGGATGTCCGGAACCAACCGCTCCAGACGCGCCCCGGCATCCTCCGCAACGACCAGCGTGCGCGAGGAGAGGTCGCCGATCTCGGCCGCCGCCGCCTGGGAGCGCTCGGCGAGCTTGCGCACTTCCGAGGCGACCACCGCAAAACCCTTGCCGTGCTGGCCGGCGCGGGCGGCTTCGATCGCGGCGTTCAGCGCGAGAAGGTCGGTCTGACGGGCGATCTCCTGCACCACGGCGATCTTCTCGGCAATGGCGCGCATCGCCTCGGTGGATTGCGCCACCGCCGCGCCCGTGGTGCCGGCATGCTCGGCGGCCTGGGCCGCGATCTTCTCGGTGGTGGAGGCGTTGTCGGCGTTCTGGCGGATGTTGGCGGTCATCTCCTCGATCGCGGCCGAGGCTTGCTCGGAGGCGGCGGCCTGTTCCGTCGAGCCCGACGACAGGCGGTCGGCAGTCTCGGCCGAGCGGGCCGAGCCGGCGGCCACCAGCGAGGAGGAGGCGCGCACGCCCGAGACGATCTCGGACAGCTTGGTGGTCATGTCGCCCATGGCGCGCTGGAGTTCGGCGATCTCGTCCGAGCCCTTGGCCCGGATCGTGTGGGTGAGATCCCCCGAGCCGATCTGGCGGGCGAGGTCCACCGAGCGCTTCAGACCGCGAGAGATCGACAGGCCAAGCCATGTCGCCACCGCGAGACCGATCAGGACGGCGCCGCCGATCAGAGCGATCAGGAACAGGCGCGTTTCCGTGAAAGCCGTGTCGGCGCGCTGCACGAAGCCGGCGGCGATGTCGGACTCGACCTTCTTCTGCGCTTCGAGCCGGCCCTCGAACTTCTCGGCCAGCGGGATGATCTTGGTGTTGAGCAGCGTGCGGGCGCGACCGTTGTCGTTGGCCACGGCGCCGGCCACCCAGCCGTTCATCGCGTCCTTGAACTGCTCCCAGCGCTTGTCGAGCGAGTTCAGGCGCGCCTGGTAGGACGGGTCCGCCGCCGACTTCAGCTGCTTGATGAAGGCGCCGAACTGCGCCTGACGGGAGGTGAGAAGCTGCGACAGCGCCTTCAGCTTGGCGTCGTCGGTTTCCACCAGCACCTGATTGGCCGTCATGCGCATTTCGGGAAAGCGCGCGCGCATGTCCGACAGCGTGTTCTGCGAGATCGTCATCAGCGGCGTCTGCTGCCCGGTGCGGAAGGCGCTCTGCAGCTGGAGAAGGACGTTGGAAATCTCGACGCCGACCGGGTCGGCTTTCGCCATGGCCTTGATCGCGTCGTAGCGGAAGGTGGTGGAGGCGAGCGGCCGCGCCTCGACGAAGGCCGCCTTCAGCTCGTCCAGCAGCGTCACCATGTCGGCCGCCGCCGGGCGGCTGGCTTCGGGCAGCGCGGCGATATAGTCGGTGAGGACGGTCTGCATCGACTGGATCTTGCTGTCGAAGCGCGCGCCGATCGCCTGGATCTCGTCCGGCTTCTGGCTGAGGATCATGCCCTGGAAGTCGCTTCGCGCGGTGCCCTGCAGGGCGTAGAGCTCGCCCAGGCGCTGCACCTGCCGGAACGGGCCGTCCGTGAAGGCCTCCGTCTGCTGGTTGGACCGGCCGAGCTCCTGCAGCCCGATCGCGCCCGTGGCGGCCAGCATGACGAGAACGGCCGCGAAACCGGCCGCCAGCTTGGTCTTGATGCTCAGTTTCAACGCACTGCCCCCCGATCGCGTGAAGGCGCCGTTTCCGCGTCGCCCGTCCGATGCCATGGGACGGGATGGTTCGCCCCGGCGGGTTGCAAACAGGTTGACGGAGCCCGACTCCGGGAGAAGGCTTTGCGATCTAAGTCAAGAAAATACTAAGAGCACCGAACAGAACCTCCAGGCGGACGGCCGTCGGGAAACTGAGGTTCGGGCGCGAGAAGCGAAGCCCGATGGATGCGGAGCGCAGGGCCAAGCCTTCGCGGCGGCGCCCCGGCAATGAGAGCCGCCCAGCCGACCCCAGGAGTTCTGCCGCGTGCTCCCAGTGGATCGCGGACCTCGAGCCCCCCGTCTCACCGCGCCAGGAGGAGGGGATGGGCGCGCCACGCTTGCGGTCGGCGGGCGCTGCCGCTACGACCCCGGCTGATCCGCCGCGACGTCGGCGCGTTTGAGCAATGGGGACATCCGCATGACCACGCGCAAGCTTCTTCTTCTTCCCGGCGACGGCATCGGGCCGGAGGCCATGACCGAGGTCGAGAAGCTCGTGGCTCTGCTCAACGCCGAGCGTGGCGCCGGCTTCGAGATCGAGCGGGGCCTTGTCGGCGGTTCGGCCTACGACGCCCATGGCGAGGCGATCTCCGACAGCGACATGGCGCGCGCCATGGCGGCGGACGCGGTGCTCTTCGGCGCCGTCGGCGGCCCGAAATGGGACAGCGTACCTTACGAGAAGCGCCCCGAGGCGGGCCTTCTGCGGCTGCGCAAGGACATGGCGCTGTTCGCCAACCTGCGCCCCGCCATCTGCTATCCAGCGCTGGCCGAGGCCTCCTCGCTGAAGCGCGAGCTGGTGGACGGGCTCGACATCCTGATCGTGCGCGAGCTGACGGGCGGCGTCTATTTCGGCGAGCCGAAGGAGATCGTGGATCTCGGCAACGGCCAGAAGCGCGGCATCGACACGCAGGTCTACGACACCTACGAGATCGAGCGCATCGCGAAAGTGGCCTTCGAACTGGCCCGCACGCGGCGCGGCAAGGTCACCTCCATGGAAAAGCGCAACGTCATGAAATCGGGCGTCCTGTGGAACCAGGTCGTGACCGAGACTCATGCCAAGGGCTTCACTGATGTAACGCTCGACCACATGCTGGCCGATGCCGGCGGCATGCAGCTCGTGCGCGCGCCCAAGCAGTTCGACGTGATCGTGACCGACAATCTCTTCGGCGACATGCTCTCCGACATCGCCGCCATGCTGACGGGCTCGCTCGGCATGCTGCCCTCCGCCTCGCTCGGGAGCCCGGACGAGGCGAGCGGCCAGCGCCGCGCCATGTACGAGCCGGTCCACGGTTCGGCGCCTGACATCGCGGGCCGGGGCATCGCCAACCCGATCGCCATGATCGCCTCCTTCGCGATGATGCTGCGCTACTCCTTCGCCCTGGTGGAGGAGGCCGACAAGCTGGAGGCCGCCATCGCCGAGGTGCTGGAATCGGGCACCCGCACCGGCGACATCATGGCGCCGGGCTGCCGCGAAGTCGGCACGACCGAGATGGGCGACGCGGTCGCGGCCGCCTTCCGCCGCAAGCTCGCGGCCTGAGCCCATCCATCTCTCGGAAACAAAACCGCCGCCCCCGTCTCCCGGGGCGGCGGTTTTCGTTTTCAGGCTTGAAGGCCGAGAGAGCGGATCAGTCCGCCAGATCGACGCCCTTCTTTTCGCGAACGAAGAGAAGGCCGATCACCACCGTCAGCAGCGCGAAGAAGACGGGATACCAAAGCCCGGCGAAGATATCGCCCGTCGAGGCGACGATCGCGAAGGAGGTCGCCGGCAGGAGCCCGCCGAACCAGCCGTTGCCGATATGATAGGGCAGCGACATCGCGGTGTAGCGGATGCGCGTGGGGAAGAACTCCACCAGCGCGGCGGCGATCGGCCCGTAGACGATGGTGACGTAGATGACCATCACGGTCAGGATCGCGATGACCTTCAGTGCCTGGGCAGAGCCGAGCGCGGAGAAGAACCCGTCGACCTTGACCTTCGCAGCGTCGTCGGCCGCCGGATAGCCCGCCGCGACCATGGCCGGGCCGAGCGCGGCGGTGAAGGTCTTGGCGTCGGTGAAGGGGATCGGCGTGCCGCCGTTCACCACGAGCTGCGTCGGGCTTCCCGCCGGGGCGGAGACCTGCGTGTAGCGGAAGGCCTGCTGCGACAGGGTGCGGCGCATCACGTCGCAGGGGCTGGTGAAGGTGCGGATGCCGACCGGGTCGAACAGCGAGCCGCAGGTGGCGGGATCGGCCACGACCTCGGCCCGCACCGTGGCGATGGCGTTGCTGTAGGTCGGGTTGGCGGCCGCCGTCAGCGCCTGGAACAGCGGGAAATAGGTCGCCGCCGCGAGAAGGCAGCCCGCCAGGATCACCGGCTTGCGGCCGATGCGGTCCGACAGGGAGCCGAACACGAGGAAGAAGGGCGTCGCGATGATCAGCGCCCAGGCGATCAGGACGTTGGCCGTCAGAAGATCGACCTTCAGCACCGTCTGCAGGAAGAACAGCGCGTAGAACTGGCCGGTGTACCAGACCACGGCCTGGCCGATCACGAGGCCGAACAGCGCGATCAGGACGATCTTGCCGTTGCGCCAGTTGCCGAAGGCCTCCGACAGCGGCGCCTTGGACTGGGTGCCCTCTTCCTTCATCTTCTGGAAGATCGGCGATTCATGCATCTGCAGGCGGATATAGATCGAGACGATCAGGAGCACGATCGACAGAAGGAACGGAATGCGCCAGCCGCCTGTGAGCCCGAGGAAGAGCGGCTGCGAGGTCTGGAACGCGTCCTCGCCCAGATTGAGGCGCAGCGTCACGATGACGAAGAGCGACAGAAGCAGGCCCATTGTCGCCGTGGTCTGGATCCAGGCGGTGTAGAAGCCGCGCCGGGTGCGCGGCGAATGCTCCGCGACATAGACCACCGCGCCGCCATACTCGCCGCCGAGCGCCAAGCCCTGCGCCATGCGAAGCGCGACCAGGATGATGGGCGCGGCGACGCCGATCTGGTCGTAGCTCGGCAGGAGGCCGACCGCGAAGGTCGACAGGCCCATGATGAGGATCGTCAGAAGGAACGTGTATTTGCGCCCGACCAGATCGCCCAGCCGCCCGAAGACCAGCGCGCCGAAGGGGCGCACGAGAAAGCCGGCGGCGAAGGTCAGAAGCGCGAAGATGGCCTGCGTGGCCGGCGGAAACTGCGAGAAGAACTGCCGCCCGATGATCGCGGCGAGCGTTCCATAGAGATAGAAGTCGTACCATTCGAAGACCGTGCCGAGCGAGGAGGCGATGATCACCTTCCGCTCCCGCTTGGTCATGGGCTGTCGTCCGGACGCCGCAGCGGCGTTCGTTGGGTAGCTTGTCACGTGTTCCCTCCCTGGCCGCGTGAAGCGGCGGCACCTCCCAGCGCTGTGGGGAAGGCTACCGAAAGTTGACGAAAAGGGAAGTCGCTCTTCACCCTTTGGTCACAATTGACAGCGTGGTCGCGTTTTCGTGATGGGGAACCCTTTGGCGGCATTCGACATTTCAGAGCCAACGGAACAACGTGGGACGACCAACATGATTCGCAGCATTCTCAAGGCGCTTTTCGTCGGCTGGGTCACGAAGAAGATCGCGGAACGCAGCGCGCGCCGCTCCGCCACCCCGCAGCCCGCCGGCGCGCCCTATCCCGATCGCCGCGCTTAAAATCCGCTTGCGGTCGATGCCCATGAGGCGCGACCGACGGCGAGACTGACGAGACAAAGCCTCCCCTCTCTCCCCCTCCCCTTGGGCCGGCGTCGCAACCCCCGCGACGCCGGCCTTCCTTATTAAGGGGCCGTCCCTCAGGCTGCCTGACCCCAACGGGGGAACGGATCGGCCAGAGCACCGAATCGGCTCGCCTCGAACACATCCGCCGGGCCGACGAGGCAGTCGTCCAGCGCTTCGCGGATCGCCGCCTCGTCCATGCCGGCGCCGATGAAGACGAGCTCCTGCCGCCGGTCGCCCCAGGGGGCGGTCCAGTGGCGCTGGAGCAGCTCGCGCCATTCCGGCACGTCCGGCCAGCGCTCGCGCGGCACCGCCGCCCACCAGCGCCCGAGGCCGGACACGCGCGCCACCGCGCCCGCGAGCGAGAACTCGCCCACCCAGTCCGGCCGCGTCGCCAGCCAGAAATGCCCCTTGGCGCGGATGAGGCCCGGCCAGACCGCCTTCACGAACGCGTCGAAGCGCACGGGGTCGAAGGGTCGGCGCGCCCGGTAGACGAAGCTCGACACGCCGTATTCCAGCGTTTCGGGCGTGTGCGTTTCCGGCTCGTAGAGCGCCTTGTACCAGAGCGGATGGGTCTGCGCGGTTTCCTCGTGGAACAGGCCGGTGTCGAGCACGGCCCCAAGCGGCACGCGGCCGAAATCGGTCTCGACCAGCTGCGCCGTCGGGTTCAGCCCCGTCACCACGGCCCGCACCGCGTCAAGGGTCTGGGCGTCCACCTCGGACGCCTTGTTGATGACCACCACGTCGGCGAACTCGATCTGCTCCACCAGAAGGTCCACCAGCGTCCGCTCGTCGCCCTCCCCGGCCGTCTCGCCGCGCTCGGCCAGGAGCACGTGCGAGCCGTAGTCGCGAAGAAGGCTGGCGGCGTCCACCACCGTCACCATCGTGTCGAGCCGTGTGCGGTCCGACAGGCTCTCGCCCTTCTCGTCCCGAAACGAGAAGGTGGCCGCGATCGGCAGCGGCTCGGCGATGCCAGTGCCCTCGATCAGGAGATAGTCGTAGCGCCCCTTTTCGGTCAGGCGCTTGACCTCTTCCATGAGATCCCCGCGCAGCGTGCAGCAGATGCAGCCATTGGTCATCTCCACCAGCGTCTCGTCGGTGCGCGACAGGTCGGCCCCACCTTCGCGCACGAGGTCGGCGTCGATGTTCACCTCGCTCATGTCGTTGACGATCACCGCGACGCGCCGACCCTCGCGGTTGTTGAGGACGTGGTTCAGCAGCGTGGTCTTGCCCGCGCCCAGAAAGCCGGACAGGACGGTGACGGGAAGGCGCGTGTCGTTCGGTGTTTCCTCGCAGCGATAGCGGCCCATCGGGATCTCCATTCCGTAATGTTATATCATAACATAATCGACTTGGGATCGAGGATGCAAGCCGTGGGCGGCGCGATTGACAGGGGCGGGCAACGAGAGCATAGGGGGCGTCATGTCCGCGCTTCCGACCAAAACCACGATTACGCCCTGACCCTCGTTCCGCTCGCCCCCGGAACGGGGCTAGAAGCGCATGACGAGTTCTTGAGGGGGGCGAGGAACAGGTCAGACCCATGGGTTACAAGGTTGCAGTGGTCGGCGCGACGGGCAATGTCGGCCGCGAAATGCTCAACATTCTCGACGAGCGCGGCTTCCCCGCCGACGAAGTGGTGGCGGTCGCCTCGCGCCGCAGCCAGGGCACAGAGGTCTCGTTCGGCGACAAGACCCTGAAGGTCAAGGCGCTCGAGCTCTTCGACTTCTCCGACGTCGACATCTGCCTCATGTCCGCCGGCGGTTCGGTCGCCAAGGAATGGGCGCCCAAGATCGGCGCGCAGGGCTGCGTCGTGATCGATAATTCCTCGGCCTTCCGTTACGATGCCGACGTGCCGCTGATCGTTCCGGAAGTGAACGCCGACGCCATTTCCGGCTTCACGCAGCGCTACATCATCGCCAATCCGAACTGCTCCACCGCCCAGCTCGTCGTGGCCCTCAAGCCGCTGCACGACAAGGCGACGATCAAGCGCGTCGTGGTCTCGACCTACCAGTCCGTTTCGGGCGCCGGCAAGGAAGGCATGGACGAGCTGTTCCAGCAGAGCCGCGCGGTGTTCGTCGCCGATCCCGTCAGCGCCAAGAAGTTCACCAAGCGCATCGCCTTCAATGTCATTCCCCATATCGACGTCTTCATGGAAGACGGCTCGACCAAGGAAGAGTGGAAGGTCATGGTCGAGACCAAGAAGATGCTCGACCCGAAGATCAAGGTGACCTGCACCGCCGTGCGCGTTCCCGTCTTCATCGGGCATTCCGAGTCCGTGAACATCGAGTTCGAGAACCCGATCACCGCCGACGAGGCGCGCGCCATCCTGCGCGAGGCGCCGGGCTGCCTCGTGATCGACAAGCACGAGGACGGCGGCTACGTCACGCCGCTCGACACGGCGGGCGAAGACGCGACCTATATCTCGCGCATCCGCGAGGATCAGACGCTGGAGAACGGCCTCAACCTCTGGGTCGTCGCCGACAATCTGCGCAAGGGCGCGGCGCTGAACGCCATCCAGATCGCGGAACTCCTGATCAACCGCAAGCTGCTGGGCGCCAAGCGCAAGGCTGCCTGAGACCCGTCCGCTTCTCCAGACGACCGAGCGGCGCCCCATGGGGCGCCGTTTTCGTTTGGGCGCAGGTGTATCGGAAGGGATCAGCCGCCCGCGCCGACTCGGGCAAAGTCGAAGACAAGCTTGAGATTGAGCGCCACGATCAGGCCCGCGATCAGGATGGCGATGCCGAGCAGCCAGGCAGGGGCGCGAAATGCTCCCATCTTGGCGCGGTCGCGCGACATCATGACGAGCGGCACCACGGCGAAGGGAAGCTGCATCGACAGGATGACCTGGCTGAAGACCAGAAGCTCGCCGGCGCTCGCCTCGCCATAGGCGATGATGATGCCGGCCGCCGGGAGGATGGCGAGGCCGCGCGTGATGAGCCGACGCAGGACCGGCGAGATGCGAAGGCGCAGAAAGCCCTCCATGACGATCTGCCCGGCCAGCGTCGCGGTGACCGTGGAGGACAGGCCCGAGGCGAGAAGCGCGACTGCGAAGAGGATCGGGGCGAGCGCCGCGCCGAGGAGCGGCGCCAGCAACGAATGGGCCTCTTCCAGATCGCCCACGGTGCCCTGGCCGGTCGCGTGGAAGGCGGCGGCCGCCAGGATCAGAATCGACGCGTTGACCAGCAGTGCGAAGCCGAGCGCGAGCGTGGAGTCGGCGGTGGCGAAGCGGATCGCCTCGCGCTTGCCTGCCTCGTCCTGGCGATAAGCGCGGGTCTGCACGATGCCGGTGTGAAGGTAGAGATTGTGCGGCATGACGGTGGCGCCGAGAATGCCGAGCGCGAGATAGAGCTGCCGCTCGTCCGTGACGATCGAGCTGGCCGGCAGGAAGCCGCTGGCCACCGCCGCGATCGAGGGCTGGGCGAGCAGCAGCTGGCCGACGAAACAGATCGCGATTACCAGGATCATGGTCGCGACGAAAGCTTCGACATAGCGGAAGCCGCGCGACTGGAGCCAGAGGATCACGAACACGTCGAGCGCGGTGACGAGCACGCCCCATTCCAGCGGCAGGCCGAACAGGAGCTTCAGCGCGATCGCCGTGCCGATGACTTCGGCAAGGTCAGTCGCGACGATGGCCAGTTCCGCCAGGATCCAGAGACCGAAGGAGACGGGCCTAGGATAGGCGTCGCGGCAGGCCTGGGCGAGGTCGCGGCCCGTCGCGATGGCAAGGCGCGCGCAGAGCGCCTGGAGGACGATCGCCATCAGCGAGGAGAGGAGCACCGCGAAGAGCAGCGTGTAGCCGAACTCGGACCCGCCGGCGAGCGAGGTCGCCCAGTTGCCGGGGTCCATGTAGCCGACGGCCACGAGATAGCCAGGGCCGAGAAACGCGAGGAAGCGGCGCAGCATCGTCCCGCCCTCCCCCACCCCGACGCTGCGATAGGACTGCTGCAGCGAGCCCTCCGCCCGCGCGCGGGCGAACCCGTCGGTGCGAGGCGGAGGAATGGGCGTGGAATTGCTGGTCTCGACATCGACGCGTGCCATGCGGAAACGGTCCTCATGCGGGGCTGGGCAGCGGGGAAGCTAGGGAGAAAGCCGCTGGGCGTCAATGCAAATGCGAACGATTTGCAAGAAAAGGTGGAAGGGTTGTAGAATTAAAGCAGGACAGGTGTCGGCGCGGCTCGGCGAAGGGAGGCGATCGGAGGTGTTTGGGCCGGGCGAAAGGTCGATCCACGTCCGGCCAAAGCGTCTCGCGCCGCGCCGCGTTTGCTTGTAGAGAGCAGGAATGACCACGGCGAACAAAGCGCTCGATTACGAGTCCCTGTTGCGCGAGGCGGGTGTTCGGATCACCCGGCCTCGAAAGACGATCCTGCGCATCCTGAGCGAAGGGGGCGACCATCCCGACGCGCTCGAAATCTTTCGCCGCGCCTCGGCGATCGACCCGTCGATCTCGCTGTCGACGGTCTATCGCACCATGCGCCTTCTGGAGGAAAAGGGGGCGATCCACCGCCATGCCTTTGCCAACGGCCCCTCGCGCTTCGAGCAGGCCGACAGCGCCCATCACGATCACCTGATCGACATGGACACGGGCGCGGTGATCGAATTTCGCTCCGAGCGGATCGAAGCCTTGCAGGACGAGATTGCTCGCGAGCTGGGGTACGAAATCGTCTTCCACCGGCTCGAACTCTACGGGCGCAAGAGCGGCGGCTGAGCGTCTGTCGAGGCATCGTCAGCGGAGGTGCGGCGCGGATTTCCCGGGCATCACGAGGCGCCAAACTTAAGCGACATCAGCGACCCCTGCGCGGATGGGCAACGGCTCTCGCGGATGGGCAACGGTGGAAACCGCCCGGTCGGACCGACCCGGCGGAATTTCCCAATAGGCTTCGAAACCGTAGAGACAGGAAAGCCCGCCACGGTGGCGGGCCTCCCCTCGAAAAATCGCTCAGACCAGCTTGGCGTCGAGCGAGACCTCGATGGCGCCGAGCGCCTTGGAGATCGGGCAGCCTTCCTTGGCCTTGGTGGCGAGCTGCTGGAACGTGGCGTCGTCGATGCCGGGCACCTTGGCTTCCAGCGTGATGGCGCTGGAGCGCACCTCGAAGCCGCCGGCGGCGGCCTGCTCGACGCTGACCACGGCGCGCGCCTTCAGCTCGTCGGCGGGCGTGCCGTTCTCGGCCAGGAAGTGCGAGAGCTGCATGGCGAAGCAGCCGGAATGGGCGGCGGCCAGAAGCTCTTCGGGGTTGGTGCCGGACTTGCCGGTCTCGTCCTCGAAGCGGGCCTTGAAGGAATAGCCGTGGTTGTCGAGCGCGCCGGACTGGGTCGTCAGACTTCCCTTGCCGGTTGCCAGCGCTCCGTTCCAGATGGCGGTTGCATGACGCTTCATCATTGTCTCCTTCGAATGGGTCGGGAGGGCGCTGCCCGCCGTCCCGGGGGTCCATGCCCCTGTTCGGCCCCGCGCCGCGTCCCGTCGGGTCGCGCGCAGGACATCCCGGCAGGGTTTTGGGGCGCGGCGTCGCGGTTTCCAGCGCCGCAACGCTTCATTTACGAAAGACCTGTGAGAGTGGAGGATGGCGTCGGACCGCTAAAGGGCAGGCCGGATGCGGCGCGGCGCCGCCTCGCGCCCCGCCGAAGACCCGCGCCGCCCGGCGATAAAACGGCCCGCCCGGCCCGCTCGCCGTCGACTTGGAAGAGAAAGCTCGTCATGAACGCCCCGCTTCTGATTTCGGCGACCTCCCCGCTTCTGGCCCTGAAGGCGGAATGGTTGCGCCGGCTAGAGGTGGAGCGCCGAGCCTCGCCGCAGACGGTGGAAGCCTATGAGCGGGACCTCCGGCAGTTTCTTCAATTCTTCGCCGGCTACCAGGGGCGCCCGGTCGCGCCCGCCGACCTCGCCGATCTCAAGCCGGCGGAGTTTCGCGCCTTTCTGGCCGATCGCCGGCGCGAGGGCGCGTGCGCTCGCTCGCTCGGGCGACATCTGTCGGGCGTGCGCTCCTTCGTGCGGCATCTCGAGCGCGAGGGTCTGGCCTCGGGGGCGGGCGCGGCCTCGATGCGCGCGCCCAAGCGGCCGAAATCCCTGCCGCGCCCCTTGAGCGTGCCCGACGCGCTGGCGGTGACGGAAGAGGTCGGCGCCATGGCCGCCGAGCCCTGGATCGCGGCGCGCAACACCGCGGTGATGGTGTTGCTCTATGGCTGCGGCCTGCGCATTTCCGAGGCGCTGAACCTGCCGGGAGACGCGCTGGCCGACCCCAAGGCCCGCTCCATGACCATCACGGGCAAGGGCAACAAACAGCGTCTCGTGCCGCTCCTGCCCGCCGTTCTGGAGGCCGCCAGCACCTATCGCCGCCTTTGCCCCTATGCGCTCTCGGCGGACAAGCCGCTGTTTCGCGGCGCGCGGGGCGGGCCGCTCGGGCCAGGCATCATCCAGCGCGAGATGCAGCGGCTGCGCGGGCTTCTAGGACTGCCGGATTCCGCGACGCCCCATGCGCTGCGCCATTCCTTCGCCACCCATCTCCTGGCCAAGGGCGGGGACCTGCGGGCGATCCAGGATCTCCTGGGCCACGCCTCGCTTTCCTCGACGCAGGTCTATACCGCGATTGAAGGCAACCGCCTCCTGCAGATCTACGACGACGCCCATCCCCGCGCCCGGCGCGGCGCGGCGTGACGAGCCGCAGCACGAGAGCGGGCGGCGACAGAAGGAGCGCCCGAGCGGCAGACCCGAGAGCGCCGGAGAGACCCTCGCGAGGTCGGCGGGCCGGTTCTTTTGGGCGAGGATGTCGGCGCGAAGGCCTGGCACCGCCCCCCGGCATTCCGAGAGTCGAGGGGCTCGTCTGCAGCAGAAATCCTCTAACCATGCCCGGCGCAGAGGTTTCGTCAGCCGCTCCAATGAGCCCGTCCGGAAAGTCCCCTGCGAAGGATCAACGAGGGATTTTTGTCGTTCCACGAGGCTCCAAACGCAGTCGATGCCAGCGGCATCGGCGAGGATTGGTAACGAAGTCGGCGGTGAAAAGAGCCGTTGAGCCGACACAGCGGACTCTTCGGACGGGCTCTGAGGCGCGGGGCGCCGGGAAAGGAAAGGCCGGCGCCGCCGGCCCACTCCTCTCCATCGCGACCCGGCGCGCCTTCGAATGGCCATGAGACTGCGGCCCCATCCTGCTCGCGTTCGCCCTGCCCCTCGCTTCGCCGACGTTCCAACCGCATCTGATCCTCCGACCCTCCTATCTGCCTGGACCCTCATGCCCGTTCGCCTGTCGTCCCGCCTCGCCCGCGCCTCGCGGCGCCTGCTTCTCCCCAGTCTCGCCCTGGCGCTGCTCGGCGCGCCGGCTCTGGCCGAAACGCCCGCGCCGACGGCCTGCCGGGCCGGCACGAGCGCGCTTCCCGCGCTCGCCGCCAGCGGCAAGCTGGCGGAAGCCGAGCGCGAGGCGGCTCTCGTTCCCAATGGCGAAGGGCGGCTGTTTCGGATCGAGCGCGAGGGCGTCGCGCCCTCCTTCGTCTACGGCACGATGCATCTCTCGGACCCGCGCGTCCTGACCCTTCCCCCCCAGGCCGACGCCGCCTTCACGAAGGCGTCCGGCCTCGTGATCGAGACCACGGACGCGCTCGACCCCGCTGTCATGGCGACGGCGCTCCTATCGCGCCCGGACCTCACGACCCTTCCGGCGGGCAAGACTCTGGAGACGATCGTGCCGGCGCAGGAGATGACGCGCCTCGCGCCGCAGTTCGAACGGCGCGCCATGCCGCTCGCCGCCATCCGCACGTTGCAGCCATGGTTCGTGGCGACGCAGCTTCTCGTCGCGCCCTGCGAGGCGGAGCGGATGAAGGGCGGAGCGAAGGTGCTGGACATCGCCTTGGCGAGCCGTGCCAAGGAGGGCGGCAAGCCCGTCCAAGGTCTGGAAAGCGCGACCGAGCAGCTGGAGGCGCTGGCCACCATGCCGCTCGATCTTCAGGTCGACAATCTCGTGGCGACGCTCGATCTCATCGACACGCTGCCCGACCTCTTCGAGACCATGACCGAGCTTTATCTTTCGGATCGCATCGCCCTGATCGAGCCCGCGACCACGGCGCTCGCCCCCTCCGGCACCGACGAGGCGCGCTCGTTGGAGGTGACGCAACGCTTCGACGAGGCGGTGGTGCATCGCCGCAATGCCGTGATGAGCGAGCGGCTTCAGCCTCTGCTGGCACGCGGCGGGCTCTTCGTCGCGGTGGGCGCGCTGCATCTGCCCGGCGAGACCGGCCTCGTGGAAAGCCTGCGCCGCGCCGGCTGGCAGGTGACGCGCGCCGATTAAAGGCGCCGGGCAGACCTGTCTCGCGGAGGAGGGTTGGAAAGGTTTTGGAGGCTGAAGGCGAAGCGAAAGTGATGGAGGGCGAAAGGCCGAGCCTTCACAGCGCAGAGAGTAAGAAACACCCGATAAGCTAACGCCTTACAGTTCTTGTCAGGTGCTCCAAACCTGACGGTGAGGAAGCGGGGCTTTCCCAGCGCCCTCTTCTGTCGGAACCATTTGCGGCGACCCTGCTTGTGCTTTCATTCAGTGGCAGATGGGGAGGCTTCCATGCGCCGAGTGCTTTTGCTGCTTCTCGCGCTGCCAATGGTCGGCTGCGTGTCCGCCGCGCCCGAGATCGGCCTCGCGCCGGCCTCCTATCGCCCGCCCGTGCGCCCCGGCTGCGAAAACTATGCGGACCAGACGGCACGCAACACCTACGAAAACCAGATCGACAGCGAAGATTCACTCGGCGCCCGGCTTCTCACCCGGCAACAGGCCGAGGATTCCGGTCGGCGCGCCTATGCACGCTGCCGCAGCGGGCGTTTGAACTGAGCAGCAGGACCCTCTAGCGCCCTAGGCAGGGCGCTCCAGCTGGCGGGGCGATTTCCCTCAAACTTCAGCCCATCCAGAATTTGTCGGCGTGACGTCCGTTCGGACGTCAGCCCACGAATATTAATAACATCCGAGAATATTACGGATGTGAAATGATCGGCATGGATATGCACTCGCGTTTTCGTCGTCACGTAGAACGGGCACGCAAGGGTTGCTTTTGGCATAGCACAAGCCGTCTTAGCGATACGGATGAGCGCCCAAGGCGCGACGCCGACCCAGCAGGCTTTGCCGAAATTCAAGCGCTGTCGCGTTGGGTCCACGCGATGTTTCGTCCGTGGTTTGCGACGTCGAGCAGGCGCTTGAGGCTGGCCGTGTCGGCGACGCGCGGCAGCTTCGTTTCCATCTCGACGCGGTTTCGCCCTTGCGTCTTGGCCCGGTAGAGCGCCGTGTCCGCGCGGTCGAGCACGACGCGGCTGTTCTCGGCCTCCACCGCCATCGTCCCGCCGATGCTGATCGTCACGAGTTCGCCCGGCCGCCCGGGATGGGCGATGTCGAGGCCGAGCACGGCTTCGCGCAGACGCTCCAGCCGCTCCAATGGGTCGTCCCCCTCGGCAAGCTCGAACAGGATAGCGAACTCCTCGCCGCCATACCTCGCGACAAACGCCGGTCCCGCCGCCTTTCGCAGCTCCACCGCGACCCGTCGCAAGCATTCGTCGCCCGACAGATGGCCTGCGGAATCGTTGAGGGCCTTGAAATAGTCGATGTCGAGAAGCGCGACGCAGACCGGGCTGTTTGGGCGCGCGCGCGTGAGATGCTCGATCAAGCAGCCGTCAAAGGCGCGGCGATTGCTGATGCCGGTCAGCGCGTCCATCTTCGCCAGCCGCTCCATCGCCCCGCGCTCGATCTGGCCCTGCTCCAGCTGGAGCTCGGCCTGCCGGCGCAGCAGGAAGGATTCGCGGTTGAGCTGCGACAAGCGCCTGCTCACATGGCCCACCACAAGGCGCAAGGTCAGCGCCCCGGCAGAGGCGACCAACGCATCGCGGCCGGATAGCGCCGCGAAATCGGCCAGGATCGTGGCGAGCGCGAGACTGCTGGCGCCGATCCGGCTCCATCGTGTCGGCAGCGGGCTGCCACACAGCAGCGCCAAGGTTACGAGCGGGGCGACGATCATCGCAAGCGGCGCGGTCTGGTCTGCCCAGGCCACGAGGAAGAGCATCGCTAATTGTAAGAGCGTGGCGGCGGCGACGAGAACCATCGTGCCGCCGAGCAGCAGAGAGGGCTGACTCATCCAGGACAGCGGCAGCGCCAGAACGCCGAGGCTCAGGCAAAGGACGGCCGGTGCCGCGCCGAACGGGAGATCGGAACCCTGAACGGCGAGCAGCAGGCCGGACGCGACGGCGGACTGGCCGAGGCTCCAGAGTTTTAGCCACGGCTTGAGAAAGGCTGGCCGGCGCGCCTCGCGCTCGGATTGATACAGGACTTCCAATTCGCCTTGGAACGGCGCAGCGGAGACTTCGGTGTGCGCGAGTTCGCGCTGAACCGCTTCCAGCGGATCGCCCAGCGTCGATTCATCGACGCGCGGATCGCATTCCGGCCCCTGCGAGCCCGGCGCCCGCTGGGCACCAAGGAGATAGACGGCTGCAAGACTCATGGAAACGATCCGGTCGAGGCTTGCATCCATGCAACCTCGTGTTGGGACTTTGACCCGCGAAATCTTTCCGAGTTCTAAAGGTTTGGCGCCCTGCGTGTTTCACGTGAAACATGGTGACGACGATCTTAACCTTTTTGAGACGCGCTTGATCAGCCTGACAGAAGTCCCTGCGCTGAGTGTTCAAGTGCCCGGACGGCCGGGGTTTTGGCGCTTTAGTCGGATGCATCCGACGATGCCGGCAAATCGCGATACTGCAAATGTGTGAATGTCGTCCGTCCTCACCGAGGGGAGCCAAATCGCCTGAGAAGATTACACCTCTGGTTGCGCCACGCCCTTAGAACCGTTTCCAGATAGCCTCTTCCCCAACGAACTCGCCTGAGCGAGGGCAGGCCCTTCCCTCAAAACAAAAAGGGGAAGGGCAGCCGAGCCGCCCCTCCCCTCCGGATTTGTCGAACCGTCGCGCCTGACCCAGGCGCGACGTCCATTGGTGTTACATATGAATCGGCTTGGCGAAGGCGGCGAAGGCCGCTTCGCGCACCGCTTCCGAAAGGGTGGGATGGGCGTGGCAGGTGCGGGCGAGGTCTTCCGCCGAGCCGCCGAACTCCATCAGAACCGCCGCTTCCGCGATCATGTCGCCGGCGCCGAAGCCAAGGATATGGGCACCGAGCACCCGGTCGGTCGCAGCATCCGTCAGGATCTTCACGAAACCGTCGGTGTGCAGCATCGCGCGGGCGCGGCCATTGGCGGAAAAGGGGAACTTGCCGACCTTGTAGGCCGTGCCGTTCGCCTTCAGCTCTTCCTCGGTCTGGCCGACCGAGGCCACTTCCGGCGAGGTGTAGACCACGGAAGGGATGACGGCGTAGTTCACGTGGCCGCGCTGGCCGGCCAGGATCTCTGCGAGCGCGATGCCCTCGTCCTCGGCCTTGTGTGCCAGCATCGGCCCCTTCACCACGTCGCCGATGGCGTAGATGCCCTCGACATTGGTGCGGTAATGCGCGTCGATTTCGACCCGGCCCGCCTTATCCAGCGCGACACCCGCCTCTTCCAGGCCGAGGCCTGCGGTGAAGGGCTTGCGGCCGGTGGCAATCAGGACGACCTCGGCTTCCACGGTCTCGGCCGCGCCGCCCTTGGCGGGCTCGAAGGTGACGCTGGCGCCGGACGCGCTCTTGGTCACGGCCGTCACCTTGGCGCCGAGCTTGAAGTGGAAGCCCTGCTTGACCAGGAGCTTCTGGAACTGGCTCGACACGTCTGCGTCCATCGGGCCCAGAATCTTGTCGAGATATTCGACCACCGTAACCCGCGCGCCGAGGCGCGACCAGACGGAGCCGAGCTCCAGGCCGATCACGCCGCCGCCGACGACCACCATCGTGGCCGGCACCTTCTGGAGCGCGATCGCGTCGTCGGACGAGACGATCGTGTCGCGATCGAAGGCGACGTCGAGGCCCGGAATGCCGGCGACCGCCGAACCTGTGGCGATGCAGATCGACTTGGTCTTCAGCGTGCGCTTGGCGCCGTCCTCGGCGGTCACCTCGACCTCGCCGGCCCTGACGATGCGGCCCGTGCCGATGACGCCCGTGATCTTGTTCTTCTTGAACAGGAAGGCGACGCCGTCCGTGTTGGCGCGCACGGTCTTGTCCTTGTGCGCCAGCATCGTGCCGAGATCGAGCTCGGGCGCCACCTTGATGCCGAGATCGGCGAAGGAGTGCGAAGCCTCGGCGAACATCTCGGAGGCGTGCAGCAGCGCCTTGGAGGGAATGCAGCCGATGTTCAGGCAGGTTCCGCCATAGGTCGCGCGCTTTTCGACCACGGCGACCTTCAGTCCGAGCTGGGCGGCCTTCACGGCGCAGACATAGCCGCCGGGGCCGGAACCGATGACGATGAGATCGAAGCTGTCAGAAGTGTCGGACATGGGGCCGTCTTTTCAAAGTGTCAGAGGAAGCGGATGAGCATGAGGAGGAGCCCGAGCAGCGAAACGAGCCAGGCGAGGCTGCGGATATAGGGCACCCCGAAGAGATAGAGCGGAATGTAGGCGAGCCGGGCGGCGAACCACAGGGCGGCGCCCACCGCGCCGATACCACCCGTGCGGCCCGAGACGGCGAGCGCCAGGGCCAGCGCGATGAAGGCGGGATAGGTCTCGAGAAAATTGCGCAGCGCCCGCTCGGCCCGCCCGGCATGGAGGCCGAGAGGCTTGGCATCGCCGTCGCGCGGGCCGGCGTTCCAGTCGGTGCCGCGCTCGCGCGTGGCAAGCTGCCCCTGCAGGCCGATATGGACGAGGAGGAGGACGACCGACCAGCCGAGGAGTACGAGTTCGAGCGGCAAGGATGTGTTCATGAGAGGGCGAGCTCCGCAGCGAGACGCATCATGCGCCGCTTTGCCCCTGAGCTAGGGCGTTCGGCGCCCAAGGGCATGGCGCGGCGCGCCCGCGCGGGCCGATCGCCGATGGCCGGCACGGCTCCGCCCGGTCGGCCAGCTCCTCGCGTCACGGCTTGGCCGGCGCGTTGGGGACGGAGCAGTCGCCCTGCCCTTCCTCGAAACTCGCCTTGGACTGGCGCAGATTGCCGCGAACGATGCCCATGGGCTGGAAAGGCGGCTCGGCCTGGGCGCCGGGCTGGAGAAGGCGCAACTCGTAGCAGCCGGAGAACACCGCCGCCGTGCCGCCGCGCGTCGCCTCCACCACCGCCGGCACGCGGTAATAGGTCGAGCCCGCCGCGCCCTCAGCCTCAGCCATGCCGAGTTTCAGGCGCACTCGGCTCGTGTCGGCATAGCCCTTGGCGAAGCTCTCGAACTCCGGCCGGTCCGGCTCGTCGCGGAAATAGCTCCAGGCGCGCAGGAATTCGTGCCGGTTGATCGCGTTGTAGAGGCTCTCGATCACCGCCTCGGGCGTCGAGCGATCGTCGCGATAGTCCGGCAGGGTCTGCGTCCCGGCGGGGGCGGCGGGACTGAGGGCGAGAAGCGCGCAAAGCGCGAGCGCGCCCCGCGCCACACCGCGCGAAAACGGCGCGCCGGGGGCACCGGCCGCGACCTTGCGCGTCCCGATCATGCGTTGAGGCCGGCCCATTTCGTGTCTTCGCGTCCCTCGGGTTTGGCTGAAGGGCGGGCCGGCGTTAGAGCCGGTCCGCCTCTGGCTTTCGTCTTAGAGGTCGAGCACCAGACGCTCGGGATCTTCCAGCGAATCCTTGACGCGCACGAGGAAGGTCACGGCTTCCTTGCCGTCCACGATGCGGTGATCGTAGGACAGCGCCAGATACATCATCGGGCGGATCTCGATCTTGCCGCCGACCACCATCGGGCGCTCCTGGATCTTGTGCATGCCCAGGATACCGGACTGCGGCGCGTTCAGGATCGGCGTCGACATGAGCGAGCCGTAGACGCCGCCATTGGTGATGGTGAACGTGCCGCCCTGCATGTCGCTCATCGTCAGCGAGCCGTCGCGGGCTGCCTTGGCGAGGCGGCCGAGCTCTTTCTCGATGCCGGCGATGGAGAGCTGGTCGGCATTGCGCACCACGGGCACGACAAGGCCCTTGTCGGTGCCGACCGCCATGCCGACATGGCAGTAGTTCTTGTAGATGAGGTCGGTGCCGTCGATCTCGGCGTTCACCGCCGGGATCTCCTTCAGGGCGTGCGTGATCGCCTTGGTGAAGAAGCCCATGAAGCCGAGCTTCACGCCGTGCTTCTTCTCGAACAGGTCCTTGTAGCGGGCGCGCAGTTCCATCACAGCCGTCATGTCCACCTCGTTGAAGGTGGTGAGCATGGCGGCCGTGTTCTGCGCGTCCTTCAGGCGGCGCGCGATGGTCTGGCGCAGCTTGGTCATGCGCACGCGCTCTTCGCGCGAGGCGTCGTCCGCAGCGGAAGCCGGGCGCGGCGCGGCCGGGGCGGAGGCGGCAGGCGCCGTCGTGCCCTTGGCGATGGCGTCGAGCACGTCGCCCTTCAGCACTTGGCCGCGCTTGCCCGAACCCTCGACGTCGGAGCCCTGGAGGCCCTTCTCGGCCATGAGCTTCTGCGCCGACGGCGCCGCCGGCATGGTGGAGGAGGACGAGGGGTTCGGCAGCGTCGTGTCGGAGCCGCTCGGGGCGGGCGCGGCGTTGCCGTAGCCTTCCTTGGCGTCCGCAGTGGGCGTCGCCGGCGTGGAGGCCGAAGCGGCGGCAGCGGGCTTGGCGGCGGGGGCC